>JALFHA010000305.1 GCA_022776785.1 Clostridiales bacterium
CACCATTCAGAAGGAGCTCGCCGACATGCGCGAGAAATTCAGCTCCATGAAGGCGCGCTGGGAAAATGAAAAGAACTCCATCGGCAGGGTCCAGAAGCTGCGCGAGGAAATTGAGCACATCGGCGGCGAAATTGCCGAGGCCGAGCGCAATTACGACCTCAACCGCGCGGCGGAGCTCAAGTACGGCAAGCTGCCGCAGCTGCAAAAGGAGCTCGCCGAGCAGGAGAAGCTCGCCGAGGAGGCCAAGTCCGACAGCACGTTGCTGCGCGACCGCGTGACCGAGGAGGAAATCGCCCGCATCGTGGCGCGCTGGACGGGCATCCCCGTCTCCAAGCTCATGGAGGGCGAGCGCGAGAAGCTGCTTCACCTCGACGACACGCTGCACGAGCGCGTCATCGGGCAGGACGAGGCCGTCGAAAAGGTCTGCGAGGCCATCCTGCGCAGCCGTGCGGGCATCCAGAACCCGAACCGCCCCATCGGCTCGTTCCTGTTCCTCGGCCCCACGGGCGTGGGCAAGACGGAGCTGGCCAAGGCACTGGCGCAGGCGCTCTTTGACGATGAGAAGAACATGATCCGCATCGACATGAGCGAGTACATGGAGAAGCACAGCGTCTCGCGCCTGATCGGCGCTCCTCCGGGATACGTCGGCTATGACGAGGGCGGTCAGCTCACCGAGGCCGTGCGCCGCCGTCCCTACGCGGTCATCCTCTTTGACGAGGTGGAGAAGGCGCACCCCGACGTGTTCAACGTCCTGCTTCAGGTGCTCGACGACGGCCGCATCACCGACTCCCAGGGCCGCACGGTCGATTTCAAGAACACCATCATCATCCTGACGAGCAACCTCGGCTCCTCCGCGATTCTCGAGGGCATCGACGACAAGGGACAGATCACCGACGCTGCGCGCAGGCAGGTCGAGGGAATGCTCAAGACGCAGTTCCGCCCCGAGTTCCTCAACCGTCTGGACGAAATCGTGTTCTACAAGCCGCTCACCCGCGCAGAGATCGACCAGATCGTCGATCTGCAGGTGGCCGACCTCAACCGCCGCCTGAAGGACAAGCAGCTGAGCATGAAGCTCACCCCTGCCGCGCGCTCCTTCATCGTCGCGCAGGGCTACGACCCGGTTTACGGCGCGCGCCCGCTCAAGCGCTTCATGCAGCGCTCGGTGGAGACGCTCATCGCCCGCAAGCTCATCGGCGAGGACGTGCAGCCGCGCACAGAGCTGCTGGTTGATTACGACGGCGAAAGGCTGGTGATCGACAGCGAGCCGGAGTACACCGTCAGCTGATAGGCGGATAACAGCTGCTCCGCCTCCGACTGGCCCTTCAAGGCCGATTGCAGAGCAATTCCCTGCAGGTTAAAAGCATTTGCGCCCCGCGGCCTCCCCACCGGGAGGAGGCGGGGCGCTTTTGCGCGCTCAAAAAAGAATAATGCCGCTCCCTTCCGGGCACAACAAGGGTGAAAATGTGTGTATGGCGGAGTGTGAAGCGGCATGGCGGAAAAGACAACGGCGGGCAAGACCAAAAAGCGAATCCTGATTGCCCTGCTCATCGTGCTGGGCCTGCTTGCCGTGCTGGCCGCGGGCTTCATCGTCGTCTTTGATGTGCCGCATTGGCAGAGGCTCAATCCCGACCGCCTGCACGCGCTGGCGCAGACCTCCACCCTCTACGACGCGGACGGTGAGCGGATGAGCGAGCTGCGCGGCACAGAAAACCGGAGGGTGATCTCCCTTTCCGACGTACCGGAGCATACGCGTCAGGCGTTTCTGGCCGCGGAGGATCTGCGGTTCTACACGCACAGGGGCGTTGACGTCGTGCGCATGTTCGGCGCGCTGCGCAGCAACCTGAAGAGCGGCTCGTTCGCCGAGGGCGCGAGCACGATCACCCAGCAGCTCGCCAAGCTCACGCATCTGAGCAGCGAAAAGACCATCCGCCGCAAGCTGGAGGAAATCTGGCTGGCTTTGCAGATCGAGCAGGCGTACAGCAAGGACGAGATACTGGAGATGTACCTCAATACCGTCTACTTTGGCCGCGGCGCTTACGGCATACAGGCGGCGGCGCGCGCCTATTTCGGCGTGGATGCCGACGAGCTGACCCTTGCACAGAGTGCGTCGCTGGCCGCGACGATCAAGGCGCCGTCGGCCTACGCGCCGAGCAGCAATCCCGGCGCAAACCGCACCCGCAGGCTCTACATCCTCGCCACCATGCTGGAAAACGGCATGATTACGCAGCAGGAGCACGACGAGGCCGCGCAGGAGAGCGTCTGGGTGCTGGCCCAGCAGGAGGAGACGCAGGTGGACAGCTGGTACGCAGACGAAGCGCTGCGCGAAAGCCAGCAGCTACTCGGGCTGACCGCGGACGAGGTACTCTCCGGCGGGTTCTCCATCTACACGGCCTGCCGCCCTGCGATCCAGCAGGCGGCGGACAGCGCGTTTGCCGACAGCAGCTTCTTCCCCGCCGATGCGAAGGACGGCACGCCCGTGCAGGGCGCGATGGCCGTCATCGATACGGACAGCGGCGCGATTGTCGCGATGGTGGGCGGCCGGGATTACGCCGTGCGCCGCGGCCTGAACCGGGCAACGCAGATGCGCCGCCAGCCGGGCTCCGCGCTCAAGCCTTTGGCCGTGTACGGCCCCGCGCTGGAGCTGGGCTATACGACCGCCTCCGTGCTGCTGGATGAAAAGACGGACTTCGGCGGCTACACCCCGCGCAATGCGGGCGACAAATACTACGGGCGCGTGACAATCCGCACGGCCCTGCGCAACTCGCTCAACACCACGGCCGTGCGGCTGCTGGAGGAAATCGGCATCGACAACGGTGTGAAATACTTGAACCGCTTCGGCATCCCCACCGAGGACAGCGACAGGAACCTCTCCCTCGCCCTCGGCTCGATGACCTACGGCGTCACCCCCGTCGAGCTGGCGGCGGCATACGTTCCCTATGCCAACGGCGGCGTATACCACGAGCCCTACTGCGTGGAGAAGATCGTCTCTGCGGACGGACGCGTGCTCTTTGAGCGCGCAGACAGCGCGAAACGCGTGACCTCCGAGCAGAACGCCTACCTGATGACCTCGCTGCTGCAATCCGTCATCTCAAACGGCACGGGCACGCGCCTGCTCTCAGCAGGCACGCCCGTCGCGGGCAAGACGGGCACGGTCTCCATGACCGGCGGCAACCGGGATATCTGGATGGCAGCGTACACGCCGGAGCTGTCCGTCGCGGTGTGGATGGGCTTTGACCAGACCGATGCAAGCCACAAAATTCCCAACGGCATCACCGGCGGCAGGAACACCGCCTCGCTGGCCGCCGCATTCCTCAAGCAGGTCTATTCGGGCAGGGACAAGCCGGATTTCGCCGTGCCGGACGGCATCGTCTGGCTGACCATCGACAAGCAGGCGCTCATCACGCGCGGCTCGGTCGTGCTCGCCAGCGGCTCCACGCCCAAGGACTACCGGCTCAGCGAGGTCTTTGCCGCGTCAAACCGCCCCTATGCGGTCTCCGACCTGTGGAACGCGCCCGCCGCGCCGTCGTCCTTCTACGTCGCGCATGACGCGGGCGGCTATCCCGAGCTGCATTTCAGGACGGCAGGCAGCGCGCGCTACCGCATCCAGCGCGACGCCGTCGGGGAATCCGTCGTCCTGACGGAGATCGTCGCGGGAAGCGGCCAGAACCTGACCTACAACGACTACTCCGCCCAGCCCGGCGTGCTCTACACCTACCGCATCATCCCGATTCACGAGGAGCTGCTCAAGCAGGGTGTGTGGCTGGAGGGCAATCAGGCCGTGCAGCTTGCGCAGGTCGCCTCCGCCTCGCCCGGCGGCTGGCTGGCGGGGCTGCGCAGCCTGCTGCCCGCATGGAGCCCAACGGACAATTAGAAACGCGCCGCGCGGCAGGACTGATCCTGACCGTGCGGCGCACTTGCTTTCATGACGCTTTATGCTTTGTCAATTTCCGCGAGCGTCCTTTCAATCAGCTCGGGCGTGACGTAGTTGAGCGGCGAGAAGGAGCCGGAGGCGGAAATCTTCAGCCGATCGCGCGCCTTCTCCTTGTCGCCCGCGTCGAGATCGTAGAGCGCGAGGAAATAGTTGGTGTCAATCGCCTTGGGCTTAAGCTCGATGGCCTTGTCAAAGTACGGCTTGGCGGCCTCCTTGTCGTGCAGCAGGCGGTAGTATGTCTGGCCCATGTTGTCAAGGAAAACCGGATCGCTGTCGTCGTATTCGAGCGCCTCGCGGTTGAAGTCGAGCGCCGCCTGCGCGTCGCCCTGCTCAATCTTGAGATACCCGATGATGCTGTACGTCGTGCCGTTTTTGAGGTGGCG
>JALFHA010000345.1 GCA_022776785.1 Clostridiales bacterium
GCTTTGTGCTGCGCATCTGGCTCTCGCGGGAGCTGGGCGCGCAGGCTATGGGGTTGGTGGAGCTAGCGCAGAGCGCGCAGATGCTGCTCATCTCCCCCGTCGTCTCCGGTCTGCCCGCGGCCGTCTCGCGCCTGAGCGCACAGCGCAGCCGCGACGGCGCGCTGCACGTGGCCCGCTGCGGCGTGCGCCTGTCGCTCCTGTTCAGCCTGCCGCTGATGCTGGCGGCCTACCTGCTGCGCGAGCCGCTCGCGCGCTGGATGGGCGATGTGCGCACGCTGCCCGCGCTGCTGTGCTTTTTGCCGTGCATCCCGCTGCTGGGCGTCTCCTGTGCGCTCAACGGCTATTTCTACGGAACGGATCGCCCGCTGCCGCCCGCGCTGAGCGAGCTGGTGGAGCAGGTCGTGCGCGTGCTGCTGTGCCTGCGCCTCGTGCCGCTGATGCGCACCTGGCCTACCACGCTGCGCGCCGCCATTCCCGCCGCCGCCACGCTTGCAGGCGAAACGGCCGGCCTTGCGCTGATGCTCGCCGCCCTGCTGCTGTGCGTGCTGCGCCGCGCGCAGAGCGACGCCCCTGCCGCGCGGGGGCCGGGCGCTTATCGGGAACTGATTTCCCTCGCCCTGCCGCTGACAGGCGTGCGGCTCGTCTCCTCGCTGATGCACACGGTCAATGCGGCGCTGATTCCGTCGCGGCTTCAGGTGTCCGGTCTGGCCGCGCAGGAGGCGCTATCCCGCTTCGGAATGCTGCATGGCATGGCGCTGCCCGTGCTGCTTGCGCCCTCGTTCATCACCGGCAGCCTGTCGATGGTCACAGCGCCGGAGCTGGCGAGGAGGCAGGCGGGCGGCAAGCCGCTGCGCGCGCTCGTGCGGCGCGTGCTGCTCTCGACGCTTTGCATCGGCCTGCCCGCGATGGCCGCAGTCTGGCTGCTCGCCCCCATCGTCGCGGAAAGCCTCTACCGGCAGGCGGAGCTGCTGCCGCTTCTTCAGCTCACCTGCCCGCTGGTGCCGGTGATGGCGCTTTCCCAAGTCTGTGCGGGCATGATGAACGGGCTGGGCCTCCAGCGCAAATCGCTGCGCATATCGCTCGCCGCAAACCTCACCGCGCTGCTGACGACGTATGTGCTGGCCGCGCAGCCGTCCCTGCGCCTGACGGGCGCGGCCATCGGCATGGCGGCAGGCCAGCTTGTCTCCACGGGGCTGAGCCTGCGCGCGCTGCGCCGCGCGATCCGTCCCCTGTGACTGCTCCATTATAGTGGAAATTCCGCGCCGCTGCAAGCCTCTCTGAACGCCCTTGCGCCGCGCGGCATTTTGCGGTATACTGAAGAAAGCCGCCGGGCTGACGTACGGCCCGCGAAACGGAGGTTAAGATTTCATGGATACCATCAAGCGAATCGCCAGCTTCAGCATCAATCATGACAAGCTGCTTCCCGGATTATACGTCAGCCGCATCGACGGCGACATCACCACCTACGACCTGCGGATGCGCCGCCCGAATACGGACGACCTGATCTCCAATTCGGCGCTGCACTCGCTCGAGCACCTGTTCGCCACCTACATCCGCAACGGCGCGCTCTCCGACCAGATCATCTATTTCGGGCCGATGGGCTGCCAGACGGGCTTCTACCTGCTCGTGCGCGACGCCGACAACGAGGCCGTGCTGCGCGAGGTGCGCCTGACGCTCGAGCGGATCCTCGCGCACGAGGGTCCGGTCTTCGGCGCGTCCAGCCGCGAGTGCGGCAACTACCGCAACCTGAGCGCGCAAGCCGCCAGGGATGAGGCCCAGCGCTACCTCGAGGCGCTCGAAGCGCGCCCCGTGACCTTCCGCTATGAGGAGTAACAGACGATGATCGGCATCATTGCAGCGATGAACGTAGAGATGGAGAGCCTGCGTTCCCACATCGAAAACCCTGTCTCCGAGACCATTGGCGGTGTGACCTATGTCAGCGGCCGCCTCGAGGGCCGCGACGTCGTGACCGCCGTGTGCGGCGTGGGCAAGGTCTTTGCGGCGCTGTGCGCGCAGGCGATGATCCTGCGCTACCAGCCCGAGTGCATCATCAATACCGGCGTGGCCGGTACGCTCACGGACAGGCTCAGCGTCGGCGATGTGGCCGTCTCCACCGGCGTGGTGCAGCATGACATGGATACCACCCCCATTGGCGACCCGCTGGGCCTGATTTCGGGCATCAACAAGGTCGTGCTTCCCGCCGACGGGGCGCTTACGGTAAAGCTCTCCGCCTGCGCATCGGCGCTGGGCATCAAAACCCTGCCGGGCATCATCGCCTCGGGCGACCAGTTTGTCGCCAGCGCAGAGCGCAAGGCGTTCATCGTCGATCACTTCAGGGCCGTCGCCTGCGAGATGGAGGGCGCGGCAGTCGGTCAGGCCTGTACCGTAAACGGCGTGCCCTTCTGCGTGCTGCGCGCCATCTCCGACAGCGCGGACGGCTCCTCGCACATGGATTACCCCGCCTTTGCGCGCCTTGCCGCAGAGCAGTCGGTTCGGCTGCTGCTCGCCTTCCTGAGAGGATAAAGGCGCCAAGCCCAAGGAATCAGCCGCTCCCCTCCTTCCTTCTCCTTTGTTCCGAGGCGAGGGAAGGAGGTTTTTCACGGACAGCTTTACTTTTTTGCCCTTTTTCGGTATAATAACGCCGTGCAGTTCATTTCGCCCAATGACGGGCAGAGAGGATCATTTGCCATGAAAACCACACAGGCCAGATCGCTGAACACGCTCGAACGCTACCTGCTGATGACGGTGGGCATCCTGATTACCGCGGTGGGCGTGTACTTCTTCAAGTTCCCGAACAACTTCTCTACGGGCGGGGTCAGCGGTCTGTCGCTGATTCTGGGCCGCGTGTTTCCCAACCCCGTGCTCACGCCGAGCGTGTTCATGCTCATCATCAACATCGTGCTGCTGGTGCTGGGCTTTGCGGTGCTCGGACGCAGCTTCGCCTTCAGCACGGTCTACTGCTCCATGCTGCTCTCGCTGAGCATGAACGCGATGGAGCGCTTCTGGCCGCTCGCCGGCCCGCTGACCGATCAGCCGTTTCTGGAGCTGTGCTTCGCGGTGCTGCTGCCCGCCTTTGGCTCGGCCATCCTCTTTCAGCTCGACGCCTCCAGCGGCGGCACAGACATCATCGCCATGATCGTGCGCAAGTACACGAGCCTGAACATCGGCGCGGCGCTCATCGCTGCGGATGCCTTCATCACCATCGCGGCGCTGTTCTGCTTCGGCGTGAAGGCGGGGCTCTACTCCATCCTTGGCCTGCTGATGAAGTCGATTCTCGTCGATTACGTCTGCGACAGCTTCCGCACGAAGAAGTGCTTCCAGATCATCACGGACAACCCCGATCCCATCGTGAAGTTCATCATGGAGACGCTGCACCGCGGCGCGACGCTCGAGGATGTGTACGGCGCGTACAATCACAGCCGCAAGTGCATGATTATCACCGTCCTGAACCGCCAGCAGGCTATCGCGCTGCGCCGCTATATCCATGCCCACGACCCGCACGCCTTCATGGTCATCACCGCCTCGACGGAAATCGTCGGAAAGGGCTTTCTGGCCAGCTGATACTGTCTTGCACTTAAAAGCTCGAATATAAGCGCGAAGCGAAG
>JALFHA010000353.1 GCA_022776785.1 Clostridiales bacterium
TCGTCGTAGGTGCGCTGGACGGTCGCATAGCCGTCGGAGATCACGACGGGCCGACCGTCCGCGCCGAGGAAGGTCTGGGAGAGCATCTGCTTCTTCTCATTGAAGACCCTGCTCCAGCCGGAATGGCCGTTCTCGAGGACGACGGGCTGACCGTCCGCGCCGAGATAGAATTCAGAGATGGTGTTGCCCGCGCCGTCGTATTCGCGGCAGACGGAGGCATAGCCCGCGGCGGTGACGATGGGCTGCTGCTCCTGGTCGAGATAATCCTCGCGGATGACCTTCTTCGCGTCGTCGAGCGTGCAGCGGATATAGGCGTACCCGCCGGAGAGGGTGACGATCTCCCTGTGCGCGTCATAGTGGGCCAGCAGATAGCTGCTGCCGTCCTCCGAATAGGTTCGCGTGGTGTAGGCGTATTCCTTGCCCAGCGTGGACAGCGTGCCCTCCGCCGTGTAATACAGGGAGGTGATCTTGCTGCCGTCTGCGTCGTATACGTTGCGGACGGTGGCATAGCCCTGCCCGATTTCCGTCAGCTCGCCGTCCTCGTTGTAATACGAGGTGCTGGCGATGCGGTTGTCGGCGTCGTATTCGTAGCGAATCTCGTGGTAGCCGTCCTCCAGCGTGAACGGCGTGCCGTCCACGGCATAGTAGCTTTCGCTCTCCTTCTTGCCGCCGTTGTCATAGGTGAAGCGGATGGTGGCATAGCCCTTTGCGGAATTGGTGGGCTGGCGGCTTTCATCCAGATAGGTCTGGCTGATGCGGTTGCCCCTGGCATCGAGCGTGTAGGTCAGCGCGAAGTATTCCTCATAGGTGGAAATGGGGCTGCCGGATGCGTCAAGATAGCTTTCGCCGGTCGCGTTGCCGCTCTCGTCGTATTCATAGATGATCTGCGCGTAGCCCTCCGTGCAGTTGATTAGCTTGCCGTCCGTGCCGTAGTAGGAGGTGGTTCCGATCCGCTTGTTGGAGACATAGGTGTTGCGCAGCGAGGCGTAGCCCAGCTCCGGAACGATGACGGGCTTATTCTTTTCGTTATAGTAGTCGATGGTCTTCAGCTTGCCGGCGACGGTGGTGCGCCTGTCCATGCGGGCGTATCCATCCTCGTTGAGCATCAGCTTGCCGTCCGCGTTCAGATAGCGCTCGGTGATGTCGCTGCTGCCGCCGATGACATACTGGGTGTAGCCGTAGCAGCCCTTCTTGACGGCGATGGGCTGCCCGTGCGTGTCGTAGTAGTATTCCTCGACACGGGTGGGGGAATCCTTGTAGACGTAGCGCACCTGCGCGTAGCCGTCCTTGTTGAGCACGAGGCTGTCGTTCTCATCGTAGTAGCAGGTCTCGCGGAAGCGATAGTTGCGGTAGGTCTTCTCCATGCGCGCATAGCCGACCGACTCGTTGAAGTACAGGCTGCCGTCCGCGCTGTAGTAGGCCGTGCCGCACAGATACTGGTTGTTGATGTATTCGTTGGTCATCATGGCCCAGCCGTCCGGCCCGGTCATGAGATTCCCGTCCGCGTCCGTGTAGCGCTGGCTGGGCGTGATGGAGCTGCGCGCGCCCTCCGGACGGTAGTGATCGCTGATGAAATAGGTATAGAGCGTCTCAGAGCGCAGCGGCTGGCCGTCCGCGCCATAGTGCGTCGTGCCGATCAGCGTGGGGCCCGTGTAGGTGTTCTCCTGCATGGCGTAGCCCTCGGGGCCGACAAACAGGCTGCCATCCGCCGTGTAATACGCCTTTAAGACGAGCTTGCGCGAGCTGTTCCATTGCTGCGTCATGCGCGCATAGCCCTTGTCGCTGTTGACGAGCTGGCCTGCCGCGTCGTAATAGGCGATCTCGGTGATCTGATTCCTGTTGTTGTATTTGTAGCGGACGGTGGCGTAGCCCTTGTCCTCCGCGACAGTGACCTGACCGGACGCGTTGACATAATCCACCTGCGTCACATAGTGGCTCTGATTGTATTGCCGTGAAACCGTCAGCATACCGGAAAGCTCGGCATGTGCCGTCGGGATGGACAGCATTCCGGCGAGCAGGGCGACGGCGACCGAGATTTGCAGCTTCATAGTGCTCCTCCTTCGATTGGGTGTGAATGGCTGTGCGGCGCTCATTCGCGTATGATTATATCATTTATTCCCAAATCTGTATAGACTGGCGGCGGAAAGATGCGGCAGCGGAACGGCTTTCTCCCCGGCTTGACTTTCTCGCGGGCGTGTGATATGCTCTGCCTGCAAGAAAGCCGACCTGATTACGGGCGGCGGGGAGGGACAGACGATGGTGATTTGCGATACGCATTGCGACACGCTGTACATGCGTGCGCTTCAGCCGGGGCAGACCCCCTGCGTTACGATGGAGAACATGAAAAAGGGCGGCGTCAGCCTGCAGACCTGTACGCTGTTTGCGGGTACTCAGGGCGTAAGCGGCCAGCCGTATGCCAAGGCGATGGCGGAATATGCGGCCTTCGAGCGGCTTGAGCGCGAGGAGGGCTGGCAGCGCGTCGATTCCCCGCTGGAGGCGAAGGAGGGCGAGGTGCGCATCCTGCTGAGCGTCGAGGGCGGGGAGATCTTCGAGGGCAGCGCGGCGCGCGTTCATGAATTCTATGAGCGCGGTGTGCGCATGGCGGCGCTGACGTGGAACAACGAAAACGAGATCGCCAGCCCGGCGAAGGGCGGCTCGCGGGACGGCATCAAGTCGCAGGGCTGGATGCTGCTGCGCGAGATGGCGGCGCTGCGCATGGCGGCGGACACGAGCCACCTGAACGAGGCGGGCTTCTGGGATCTGATCGACCGGCATAGCCAGCCGCCGATGGCCTCACACTCGTGCGCTGCGGCTCTGTGCCCGCACTTCCGCAACCTGACCGATGAGCAGATTCGCGCGATGGCGCAGCGCGGCGGCTGGATCGGCGTGAACTTCTACCCGCGCTTCCTGCGCGAGGATGGCCGCGCGAGCGTACGCGACATCGCGAACCACATCGACCACATGTGCCAGCTCGGCGCGCAGGCGCATGTCGGCTTCGGCAGCGACTTTGACGGCATCGAATACACGCCCGTGGACTGCCAGAGCCCCGCGCAGATCCCGGCGATCCTCGAGGAGCTGCGCCGCCGCGGCTATGACGAGCAGACGCTTGCGGGCATCGCGGGAGAGAACTTCCTCGCGTATTACCGGCGGCTTGGCTGGTGAGCGGGGCGTCGCGGGATGAGCGGGAACAGCGCTGCGGTGCGCCTTGAAGGGCTGACGGAGCGGAATTTTACGGGGCATTCTCTGGATGGCTTTGTTCGCCATCAGGAGGTGACGCAGTGTTGGCGCAGGCGGAGCCCTGCGATGTGCAGATGGAATACAGGCTTTAGCCTGCCCAAAAATGAAAAACAATCGCCCGCCGCTTCGGCGCTCCCCTTGGGGGATGCGCCGGGCGGTGGGCGATGCTTGCTTTACTTGCCTGTGCGAAGCCACGGCAGGGCGCGCTCGAGCGCCATGACGAGGATCGGGATGAGCACGATGTGCACGATGATGCCCGGGACGGCCGAGGTGAACGCCCCGGAGAGGAACGCCGCCCAGGTGAAGGGCGACGCGCCGATGCCGGAGAGCACCGCGCGCACGGCGCCCCATACGACGCGGCCCGCGAGCATCGCGGCGATGAGCGCGGCGTAGATGGAGGCGCGGCTGCGCGGCAGGCGGCGGTAGAGCCAGCCGGAGAGGAAACCATAGGTCGCGAGCTCAAAGCACATGGCGACGCCCGTAGGGAAGATGGGCGGCATACCGAACAGCGCAAAGCGCAGCAGCGGCGCGACGGCCCCGACGGCGGCGGCGTAGGCCGGGCCGCAGAGGAAGCCGCACAGCAGCACGGGGATGTGCATGGGGGACAGGGCGCTGCCGATCTCGGGAATCTGGCCCGTGAGGAAGGGCAGCACCATGCACAGCGCCAGACAGATGGCGGCAGTGACGAGCACGAGGACGGGGGTACGGGCGGTTTTTGATGCGGTCATTTGCGTTTCTCCCTTCGATTGATCCTGCTGATACCGTCTTGAACGGGAGAAGGCACCTTCGTGATGCGGTTCGTATAGAGACTGTGCAATATCCAAAGCCGGCTTGGCCGGCGGTTAGGCAAAGCCATTCAGGCGCGCTGCTCCTGCGCGCACATCTTCTGCACCTGCGAAACGGCGCTGTCGATGAGCTGGGAGAGCGTCATCTGCTGCGTTCCGGCGACGATGCTGGAGCACTGGTTCATGGGCAGCAGCAGCTTGGTTGCCGAGCTGCGGCCGATGGCGAGGGCCATGGCTGGGGTGATCTCCCCGAGCATGGCGTCGGCCATGACGATGCCGATGGGCCCGGCGATGAGGTCGGCGCTGCGGCAGGCGACGAGCACGGCGTTCGCGCCCGTTGCGCCCTGATCGGCTCCGGCGCGCAGCATGGCGGAGGTCGCCAGCGCGTTGGCGCCCAGCGCGAGGATGCGGTGCGGCTCGCCGATGCCCACCTTGCGCATGGCCTCGATGAGCAGCGCGCCGACGCGGCCGCCCTGCCCGTCGATGACGGCGATGGTCATGGGTCAATCACCTCGTATTCGTTGTCGCCGTGCGCGTCGGGCGTGACGCGCAGCAGCAGGTCGCAGCGGTGCGCCGCGTCCGTGGCGGCAAAATAGGCGTTTTCCAGAGGAATCCACAGGGTGTCAAAGCGCTCGAGCATCTGGGCTCCGTTGCGCCGCAGGATGCGCGCGCGCTGGGCCTGTGCATCGATTTGCAGCAGCACGCGCAGCGTATACCGCTGCGCCAGCGCCGGGTGCAGGCTGTAGGAGCCCTCGACGATGGTGACGGAGCGCGGCGTGCGCGTCTCGCCCGCAAGCAGCGTCTGCGTCTGGCAGTCGTAGCGCTGGGCGAGGTAGGGACGCCCCTCGCAGAGCGGCGCGAGCGCGTCAGCGAGGAAGCGCTCGGCATCGACATTGCCGCCGGGCTGGGCGAGCCGCTCCGGTGTGCGCTGGTGCGGCTGGAGGAAGTAATCGTCCATGTGCAGCGTGTCCGCGTCATAGAGGCGGGTGAGCAGCGCGGCGAGCGTCGTCTTGCCGCTGGCGCACGGGCCGTCGATGGCGACGATGACGCGCTCCTGCGTCCGCGTGAGCGCATCGATGCGGCAGAGCAGCGGCAGAAGCTGGGCATAGCCCGTGCGCACGAGCCGGTAGGCCGGAGTGTAGGCTGCGCGGAAGGCAGGAGAGTGGTGCAGCGGCGGACAGCCCTGCGCCAGATACGCTTCGGCGGCCTGATGGACAGCCCCTTGCGGGAACGGCAGGGAGAGCGCGGGAATCTCCCGCACGGCCTGCTCAAGCTGCGCGCGGCGCTGGGGCGTCTCCGGCTCGGCGGAGGCGAGAAAGAGCCGCAGCAGCGTGCGCGGCGCAAGGCCGTCGCGCACGGCGGGGGAGAGATGGACGCGGCTGTACGCACCCAGCGGTTCGACCGCCTGCGCGCCTTCGGACGCGGGGGCGAGCGCGGAAAGCTCGCCCTCGAGGCGCTCAGCAGCCTGCGCCTCCTCGGGGGTGAAGTGGCCGCAGCCCATCGTGCTCTGGTAGAGCGCCTTGAGCAGGTCGCTCATTTCGCACGCGGGATAGCGCGCAAGCTGGGATGAAAAAAGGGAGGCAAGCTCCATCAAAAGCCCCTCCCTTCGGATGCTGAAGCCATGCCGTGAATTCCCGCGCGCCGGGCAAAGCCCTTTGCGCAGCGAATCCACTATACGGCATTTCCCTCAACTTGTCAAGCCTGCGCGTCGGGGGCGGGCTCAAACTCGCGCCCCTGCATGTAGGCGTCCATCGCCTCGGCCACCTGCTTGCTGCGCGCGACGGCCTCCACGACCGTGCGCGCGCCCGCCACGACGTCGCCGCTGGCGAACACGCCCGGACGGGTCGTGCGGCCGTACTCGTCGGCGACGAGCAGGCCGCGGGCGTTGGCCTGCAGGCCCTGCGTCGTGGAGACGAGGCGGTTGCGCGGGCCTTGGCTGATGGAGATGATGGTGCTGTCGGCCTCGTAGAGCTTCTGCGAATCCGGCACCGTCTCAAAGCTGCCGTCCTCGTGCTCGATGACGTCCTCAAAGATGACGCCCTCGTCGACGATCTCCACGGGCTGCTTGTTGTAGAAGAACTCCACGCCCTCGAGCACGGCGTAGTCGAACTCGTGCTTGGAGGCGGCGACCTTCGCCGTGCGCGAGAAGCACAGCACGCGGCGCACGCCCTTGCGCACGGCGGTGCGGCACACGTCCATGGCGGCGTTGCCCGCGCCGATGACGATGAGCGACTCGCCCAGCCGGTAGCTGTCGGGGTTGTTGAGGTAGTTGATGGCGAAGTGGACGTTGCCCAGCGTCTCGCCCTTGATGTGCAGCGCGTTGGGCTGCCACACGCCCGTGCCCACGAAGATGGCCTTGTAGCCGTCGCGGAACAGATCCTCGATGCTGATGGCCGTGCCGATGGTCGTGTTCGGGCGCACCTTGATGCCCTTGAGCACGAGGTGGTGGTACTCAAAGTCGTCGATGACGGACTTGGGCAGGCGGAAATCCGGGATGCCGTAGCGCAGCACGCCGCCGATCTTGTCCTTGCCCTCAAAGATGGTGACCTGATACCCTTTGCGCGCGAGCACGACCGCGATGGTCAGGCCCGCGGGGCCGGAGCCGATGATCGCCACGCGCATCCCGTTGGACGGCGCGGGGCCCTTGGTCATCTTGTTGCTGTACGTGGTAGAGATGTAGTTCTCGATGGAGGAGAAGTGCACCGGCGCGCCCTTGCGCCCCAGCACGCAGTGCCCCTCGCACTGGTTCTCGTGGTTGCACACGAGGCTGCACACGGTCGTCAGCGGGTTGTTTTCAAAGAGCGTCCAGCCCGCCTCGTCGAGCTTCCCGTCGAGCATCATGCGGATGACCTTGGGGATGGGCGTGTGGATGGGGCACCCCTTCTGACACTGGGGCACCTTGCAGTTGAGGCAGCGCTGCGCCTCCTCGAGAATGTGAACGGCCATAGTCGATTGCTCCCTTCCCGTAGATTTGCGTTTTAGCGGAAAACGGGGATTCTATGAGCCTATTATACGTCATTTGGCGCGAAGAAAAAAGGGCAAAATGGCGGGAGAGGCGCTGTGTTTGGCGCTTTGTGCGTCCGTCCGCGTCAAATGCGCGGCGCGGACGGCCTTAAGGCAGCCGGGCGGGGGAGAGGCGCACAGGCCCATGTCCGATGACCTCGTAGGGGATGCACTGCGCGGACAGCTCACGGCAGAGGGCGTCGAAATAAAGGCTCTCCTGCCACTCCTGGGAGAGGGTCAGGCAGAAGTAGCCCGCGGTGGCCATCAGCTCGAGCATCAGCGTGTTGCCGACGGTGTCGTTGACGAGCGATGCGCCGCGGACGTAGGACTCCGCCGCCCCGAGGCGCGAGGGCCCCAGATAGCTGAACTGGAAGGTCGTGACGTCGGCGTACCGGCCCAGCACCTGTGCGACGAGACGGCGCTTGCCCTCGAGCGTGGGTGTCTGCTCGAGCATGTGGTACAGCGGGAGGGAGGCGCCGATGCCCGCCTGAAGGCGCTGCCTGTCGGCGGCGAGATTCAGGCGGCTGCGATAGAGGGCGGCCTGCTGGTCAAAGGGCTTGTCCCGCATCCACTCGGTGTAGGGCAGCATGGCGAGCCCGAGGGCCGAGCCCTTGTACAGCGGTGCGCCAAGGGCGCGGCGCAGGCTCATGGTCATGCCTGCGACGATGGGGCGGTCATTCCCCGGGTGCAGGCTGTCGATGGCGCGGGACATCAGCAACGAGAGGATGACGCCGGGCGTGCCGTCCTGCGCGCGGCAGTAGCGCATCAGCGTCTGCTCGGGGATGCGCAGCGTGTAGCATACCGGCGCGCTGCGCGTGACGCGTGAATCCTCGAGCAGGCAGAGCGCGGGCTTCTCGGGCGCCCATTTGGCCTTGATGCGCACCTCCTCTGCGGAGGGCATGACAAGCTCGCCGCTCATGAGCCGCTCGTAGGGATTATCCCACTCCACGGCGAGCAGCTCCTCTGTGGCGTTCTCGTTTGTGCGGACGCCGTCCGAGGGGAGGGCGCTGTCGTAGTGCTCGCGGCAGTAGTAGTACAGCAGCGTGCGCAGAAAGGACATCGCGCCCTGCCCGTCCGTCAGGCCGTGAAAGACATCGAGCGCCATCGAGTGGCCCCAATAGCTCACGGCCAGCAGGTAGCCGCCGGATTCCTCGCCGCAAAGCGGTACAGGCTCCTGCGTGCGGCGGACGGCAAACGGCGCGTCGCACGGCGCAAGAAAATACGCGCCGTCCTGCGCGATGCAGCGCACGGCGTAGTAGGGATAGCGCCGCAGGGCCGCATCGGCGGCGCGCTGGAGGATGCTGCCGTCAACGGTGTCCCGCATACGCAGGCTGATGCGGAAGGTCGGGCTGTGCTCTCGCATATCCCGGTAGAATTCCAGGCCCTCGCAGATGATTCTTTCCATAGGTGTATGATACTGCTTCCTTTCGTGGGTGTCGTGACTTACACGTTCCGGCGTCGTATGGGCGATGCAGCGCAAAAAACCGCTCTGCGCGCAGAGCGG
>JALFHA010000373.1 GCA_022776785.1 Clostridiales bacterium
CCGCCCGAGCCGATGGCCAGCAGCGCCTGAATGATCTGGTAGCCCTTGTCCAGCGGATCGCTCCACGGGTTTTTCCACATGGCGACGCGCACCTTGACGTGCGCGAACATCCTGTAGCCCAGCACTGCCGCGCCCGCGCCGCCCGCCATGCCCACGAGCGTAAGCGGCAGGTTGCCGCAGGCGGCGTAGAAGAGCACCAGCGTCGTCAGGTAGTAGATGAGCGCCGTGCCCAGATCGCGCTGGAGCATGAGCAGAAGCAGGCACGCCGCGGCAAAGACAATCGCGGGCATCATCTGCCAGACGGTTCTGTGGGCGCTGAAATAGTAGGCCAGCGTCAGCACGAGGGAGAGCTTGACGAGCTCGCTGGGCTGAAACGAGCCCATGACGGGCAGCTCCACCCAGTTCTTTGCGCCGCTCACCCACTCGCCAAAGGCCAGCGGCAGGATGAGCGCCGCCACGCCCAGCACCATCGCCAGCAGCGTGAGGCCCTTCCACCGGCGCACGTGGGAGACGACGCCCGCCATCACCAGCATCACCGCCAGCCCGGCGGCGTAGAACACCGTCTGCCGCACGCCCCGCTCCGGGGACACCGTGTACAGGATGACGACGCTGACGCCGCACAGCAGGTTGGTCAGCGCCATCGTCAGCGCGTCGATGGGCAGAAAGCGCGGCAGCAGCAGCGTCGTCGCCAGCCCCAGCGGCACCATCGCCGAGAGCAGCACGAGCGCCTGCATGTCCGTCTGCCCGTCTGCGGCGAAGGCGCGCAGCAGCAGCCCGCCCGCCACCAGCAGCGCCGTCAGCAGCGCGATGAGCGCCACGCCCGCGCCGCCGCCCCGGCTGACCGCCCGCCGCCTGTCACGATAGATGGCGTCGGAGCGCTTCTTCTCCTTCAGCTCGCGTTTTTCGGCGCGGGTCAGTCCCTCGCGGCGCAGCTCGCGCTCCTGCGACCCGGCCTCAAGAACCCTGCCGCGCCTGACGGGAGGCTTGGCCGCCGCCTGCTTCGCCGCCTTCGGCGCAGCCGCCGGGCGGATGGGCTTCTCCTTCTGCACCGCCCCGGCCTTTTTGGACGCCGACGCCTTTGGGGCCTCCTTCTGTGCGGGCGCGTCCGCCTGCCGCCTCCGGCGCGGGCTGGCCGCCTCCGTCTGCGCGGCGGCTACCCGCCCGTCCTTGCCGTCCGTCCTTTTGTCCGGTTCCTTCGCCTTGGGCGGGGGCGCGGCGCGCCGCGCGGTGTAGACCTCCTGCCTGCGGGCCATGCCCTCACCTCCGTTCCTGCTTCTTCTGCTTCTCCCTGAGCCGCTGCTCGCGCCGCGCCTCGCCCTTGCCGGGCGCGCCCAAGCCGTCGCCATGGCCCTGCTGCGCGCGGCTCCTGCGCGCCGGGGTGACGTACGGGCCGACGTCCGCCGCGCGCCTGTCCGCGCCGCGCAGGCGCAGCGCCATCTTCACGTCGCCCACGCAGAGCACCGCGCCGTCGCCGAGCACAGCCTCGTCGCCGGGCTCCACGGGCACGTCGTCCGCCAGAAAGCCGTCCCTGTGCAGGGCGACCATGTGCATCTCGCCCTGCTCCATCCAGAAGAAGGCCGAGCGCATGTGCACGCGCCTGCCGGGCACGCACACGTCGCAGCTGTGCGCCGAGCCGAGCGTCCCCTCAAAGGGCACAGACAGCTCCTCGCCCGCGCGCAGGCGGCTCTTGCCCGGAGCGAGCACCATGAGCGTCCCCGCCGCGCCGCAGCGCGGCAGATGGCGCTTCACGCGCCGCCAGAGCTGCCTGTCGCCTGCCACGCGGCGCGCGGCCAGCAGCACCGCCGCCGCCAGCACCGCCGCCCCGGCATATCCGTAGACCATGGACGCCACCCGATACCACGCCTGATTCACGCGCTCGCCTCCCCGCCGCCCCCTTTTCCGGCGGGAAGGCCCCCCGGCAGGAACGTTTTCCCACCGATTATACCATAAAAGACGCCTGAGCGCGGGCAAATCATCCCATCCGGGAAATTTTTTGCGCGCAAAGGACGCACGTGCCGTCCGCCAAATCCATGCGCGCGCTTGCCAAACCCCCGCCATGTGTGTATAATATAAGAATTGAGAATCCGCCTGCCGCGCGGGCGGCGGATTTCCCATGCCGACAAACGATGTGCGCCCGGCTGAGGGCGCGCCAAGGAGGACGCTCATGGCGCAAGAAGAAAGAATGCTCATCACCGGCGGGCAGCGTCTGGAGGGGACGGTCCGCGTCAGCGGCGGCAAGAACACCTCCGTGGCCGTGATTCCCGCCGCCATCCTGAGCCAGACCCCCTGCGTCATCGAGAACCTGCCCGACATCGAGGATGTGCACGTCTCCGCGGAGACGCTGCGCCATTTGGGCGCGCGCGTTGACTGGGATCCGAAGCAGGGCATCATGGAGGTGGACGCGAGCACCATCTCCCGCACCGACGTGCCGCTGGAGCTATGCCGCCGGATGCGCGCGTCTTCCTATTATATTGGGGCGCTGCTGGCGCGCTTCGGGCAGGCGCAGGTGCCCATGCCCGGCGGCTGCGACATCGGCCGCCGCCCCATCGACCAGCACATCAAGGGGATGCGCGCGCTCGGCGCGCAGGTGGAGACGGAGCACGGCGTCGTCACCGCCACGGCCAGCGGCCTGACCGGCGGCGACGTCTTCATGGACATGGTGACGGTTGGCGGCACCATCAACGTGATGCTCGCCGCATCGTGCGCGCAGGGCACGACCACCATCTACAACGCCGCCAAGGAGCCGCACATCGTCGATCTGGCGAACTTCCTCAACTCGATGGGCTGCAAGGTCAAGGGCGCGGGCACAGACGTCATCCGCGTGCGAGGCGTGCAGCGCCTCGCCAGCCGCCGCCCGTATGCCGTCATCCCCGACCAGATCGAGACGGGCACGCTGATGATCGCCGCCGCCGCCACCCACGGGGACGTGACCATCTGCGGCTGCATCCCCACGCACATGGAGGCGCTGACCGCCAAGCTGCTGGAGATGGGCGCGAAGGTCGATGAGCGCGACGACGCCATCCGCGTGCGCTCCCTCGGCGCGCACCGGGCCATCACCTTCAAG
The DNA here is from genome assembly GCA_022776785.1 of Clostridiales bacterium. Lineage (GTDB taxonomy): Bacteria > Bacillota > Clostridia > Christensenellales > Aristaeellaceae > Ventricola. The sequence continues at coordinate 3,065 of JALFHA010000373.1, forward strand.
ACGCAGGTATATCCCGGCTTCCCGACCGACCTGCAGCAGCCCATGAGCGCGCTGCTGTGCACGGCGACGGGCACCTCCACCGTGGTGGAGAACATCTTTGAGACGCGCTTCCGCCACCTCGCGGAGATGGAGCGCATGGGCGCGCGCGTGCGCATCATCGAGCAGACGGCCGTCATCGAGGGCGTGCCGCAGCTGCACGCCGCCGCCGTGGAGGCCACCGATCTGCGCGCCGGCGCGGCGCTTGTCGTCGCCGGGCTGATGGCGCAGGGCACCACGGAGATCACCAACACGCACTTTATCGACCGCGGCTATGAGCATCTGGAGGACAAGCTCAGCTCGCTGGGCGCAAAAATCTGGCGCGAGCAGGGCTGAAAAGGCCATACACAGGCACGCTTTTTCCACATTTTTCCTTGTCAGTGCGAATCTTCTATGTTATAATGTCGGTTGGTTTCCCGCCCGTCGGACTTTATTATAGATTTGCACACCCAAGCGGCGGCTCATCCGCCATCATTAAACCCAGGAGGTTTACTGTCTATGCCTTTGATGAACGAATACACCAAGGACACGATCAAGGAGTCCATCCTCAACAAGCTGCTGCGCTACTACGGCTGCACCATTGAGGACGCCACGCCCAAGCAGATTTACGCCGCCGTGGCCTCCACCGTTCGTGATCAGATCATGCTCAAGTGGCGCTTTGAGAAGGAAGAGCGCCGCAATGAGAAGGCCAAGCGCCTCTATTACCTGTCCATCGAGTTCCTCACCGGCCGCTGGCT
>JALFHA010000070.1 GCA_022776785.1 Clostridiales bacterium
GCCGTGTTCGGTCTCTCCGTCATCGTGGCCATCTCCGGCAAGTCCATCGCCAAGGGCATGATGAGCGCCTTCCTCGGCCTGCTGCTGTGCACCGTGGGCCTTGACCCGACCAACGGCATCCCGCGCTTCATCTCCTACAGCGACACCGGCCTGCTCGAGGGCTTCCAGTTCATCCCGTCCCTGATCGGTATGTTCGCCGTCGCCGAGGTCATCGCCGGCGTGGAGCGCATCATCCGCGGCGAGGAGAAGCAGGAGAGCTCCAACGAGAAGATCACCAACGTGCTGCCGGATCTGGCGACCATCAAGCAGATCTGGCCGAACATCCTCTCCGGCGGCCTGATCGGCACCTTCATCGGCGCCATCCCGGGCGCTGGCGGCGACATCGCGGTGTTCGTCTCCTACGGCTTCTCCAAGAGCTCCAGCAAGCACCCCGAGCTGTTCGGCACGGGCATCCCCAACGGCGTTGCCGCGACGGAATCCGCAAACAACGGCTGCTCTGGCGGCGCAATGATCCCGCTGCTGTCCCTGGGCGTGCCGGGCGACGCGGTTACGGCCATCATCCTGGGCGCGTTCATCATGAAGGGCATCCAGCCCGGCCCGATGATGTACATCTCCGAGCTGCCCACCGTCTACAAGGTCTTCGCCGCCCTGATGCTCGCCAACCTGGCGATGCTGGTGGTCGGCTGTCTGGGCGTGCGCTTCTTCGCCAAGATCGTCTCGGTCGAAAAGAAGATGCTCTACCCCATCATCCTGGTCATCTCCCTGCTGGGCGCGTTCTCCATCAACAAGAGCATCTTCGACGTCGGCGTCTGCGTGGCCTTCGGCGTGTTCGGCTGGCTGATGAACAAGTATGAGTTCCCGCTCAGCCCGATCCTGCTGGCGATGATTCTGGGCCCGATGTGCGAGAAGAACTTCGTGCGCTACATGAACATCCAGAAGGGCAACTTCGGTGCAATCGTCACCTCGCCCATCGCGATGGCGTTCCTGATCGTCGCCGTGGCCGTCGTGCTCTTCTCCATCTACAACCAGCAAAAGATCAACAAGCGCGAGGCTGCCGCAAAGGCTGCCGCCAATCAGGGCAAGTAAGCCCCACTTACACACCTCAAAGCCGTCGGAGCACTCCGGCGGCTTTTCCTGTTTCTGCATCGTGCGCTGTCAGGATATTCAGGCATTTCCCGCCCGTTTTCTGTTGACCTTTCCCATCTTTTGTAAATTCCGAATTGATTTTCTGTAAAATTCGTGTATAATAGGGATAAGGACTTCTGACAATGGGCTGATTGTCAGAGCAACCAAGAAAAAGGAGGATTTCTTCTATGAAACGGTTTCTGACCCTCGTCGTGGCGCTGTGCGTGCTCATGAGCGTGTGCGCCGTCGCCAATGCGGCTGCGAGCGACTACACCATCCGCATCTACTCCAACTCCAACTCCACCGAGCGCGTCACCTGGCTGATCAACGCCGCCAAGGAAGCGGGCTTCACCATCTCCATCGATGACAACTCCGTCATCTCCGGCGACACCGCCGCCATTCAGGCCGCCAACGAGAACAAGGACGGCGACCTGATCTTCGGCCTGAACGAGACCCGCTGGTCTCAGCTCGTGGGCGGCACCTACGAGAACCTCAAGGTCATGGACTGGACCCCGGGCTGGGTGGACGAGGTTGGTGAGTACGTCTACCCCGGCAAGGCTTACGGTCTGGTTATCCAGAACGTGCTGATGCTCTACCGCAAGGACGAACTGGGCACCAACGGTCAGGAGCTCTCCTTCGAGCACTGGGCTGACATCGTGGACTGCGGCTACAAGTGGTACCGCCAGGGCAAGGTCGGCGGCACGACCAACAGCAACATCAACAGCGCGATGCTCTACGCCTTCGTCGACCCGACCTCCCCGGCGGGCGGCATCTCTGTGGACGGCTGGAAGACCCTGTGGAATTACTGCGCCAACGGCTTCTACACCGGCGACAAGTACGGCTTTGACCCGCTCAACCGCGGCGACGTGCAGGTTTCCACGTTCTACTCCTCCTCCCTCTACGGCAACATCGACGCCGCTGCCGACAGCTCCTCCAGCCCGCTGCTGGGCACCCTCGAGCCCGAGAACTGGGGCATCGTGGAGATCGCGGACGGCACCTACTACATCGCCGAGTATCTGGGCATCCTCGAGCGCGACGGCCGCACCGACGAGCAGACCGAGACCGTGAAGGCGTTCGCCGAGTGGTTCGGCTCTGCCGAGACGCAGGCCGCGTGGGCGGATGAGTTCGACTCCTATCCGTGCAACGCCGCTGCTGCCTCGATGATCTACGACGAGACCCCGGCGATCTACACCCTTAAGAACTGCTCCCTGACCAAGGTCGAGGGCACGGACATGAACTACGCCGAGTATGTGGCGGCTCACTCCTCCGAGTGGACGAACATCATGACCAACCTGGGCTTCTACTGGGCCGACAACTCCGCCGCCCCCGCCGAGCCGGATTGGGATAATCTTGACTGGGCTGTTCTGACGCAGGCTGCTGCGCAGTAAGCTCTGACTGAGGCGCTAGCTATGGGGCGGGTCTGCCTGGGCAGGCTCGCCCCTTCCTTTTACCGCGCCATGCGGGGAGCACCCGCCTGCGCGCGTCCTGCGAATCCCCAGCAATTTCCGAAGGGAGCTGACCGCTCATGATTAAGCTGTCCAACATCGTCGTCAGGTTCGACGATTTCGAGGCCCTGCATCACATCAACGTCGAGGTCGGCGAGGGCGAGTTCTTCACGTTCCTCGGCCCGTCCGGCTGCGGCAAGACCACCACGCTGCGCACCATCACCGGCTTCATCGAGCCCGTCGCGGGCACGGTCAGCATGAACGGCGAGGACATCACCCATGTGCCCATCGAGGAGCGCAACATCGGCATCGTGTTCCAGAGCTACGCCCTCTTCCCCACGATGACCGTCTATGACAACATCGCCTTCGGCCTGAAGATCAAGAAGCTCAAGAAGGCGGAAATCGACAAGCGCGTGCGCGACATCGCCCGCAAGGTCGATCTCTCCGACGAGCAGCTCAAGAAGGCCGTCAGCCAGCTCTCCGGCGGCCAGCAGCAGCGCGTCGCCATCGCCCGCGCGCTCGTCACCGAGCCGAGCATTATCTGCATGGACGAGCCGCTCTCCAACCTGGACGCCAAGCTGCGCGTGCAG
>JALFHA010000136.1 GCA_022776785.1 Clostridiales bacterium
CCAGCAGAGCAGGTCGCTGGTCACTATGGTGCCTTGCTGTCGCTCTATGCGTTGATGCAGGTCGTCTTCGCGCCCGTGCTTGGACAACTTTCGGATGCTTACGGTCGGCGTCCGGTTCTTCTGGCTTCTCTTGCGGGAGCCGCAGTCGATTACATGATTATGGCATCTGCGCCGGTCTTATGGGTGCTCTATATCGGCCGACTCGTCTCCGGCGTCACGGGCGCAACCGGAGCTGTAGCTGCCTCAACCATTGCTGATTCGACGGGGGAAGATTCTCGCGCGCGCTGGTTCGGCTACATGGGGGCCTGTTATGGGGCAGGCATGATTGCCGGGCCAGCACTTGGTGGCATGCTCGGCGGTATTTCTGCTCATGCTCCGTTTGTCGCCGCTGCCCTTCTCAACGGGTTCGCGTTCCTGCTTGCCTGCATTTTGCGCAAGGAAACTCATCGCAGCCATGGCGGGACCGGAAAGTCGGTTCGCATCAAACCATTCATTCTGTTCCGGCTGGATGATGCTTTGCGCGGGCTAGCTGCGCTTTTCGCAGTTTTCTTCATTATTCAACTGATCGGCCAAGCGCCTGCGTCCCTATGGGTCATCTATGGCGAGGACCGTTTTCAGTGGAACACCGCGACCGTTGGTTTGTCGCTCGCGGCGTTTGGGGCAACACATGCGATCTTCCAAGCGTTTGTTACCGGCCCGCTTTCAAGCCGGCTTGGAGAGCGGCGCACGCTACTGTTTGGCATGGCTGCGGATGCGACTGGCTTCGTTCTTCTGGCTTTTGCCACGCAGGGATGGATGGTGTTCCCGATTCTGTTGCTGCTTGCCGCCGGGGGTGTTGGCATGCCGGCCTTGCAGGCAATGCTCTCAAACAATGTCAGCAGTAACAAGCAAGGGGCTTTGCAGGGAACGCTAACGAGCCTCACCAATCTAAGCTCTATCGCAGGACCGCTTGGCTTCACAGCACTCTATTCTGCCACCGCCGGAGCATGGAACGGTTGGGTTTGGATTGTCGGCGCGACCCTCTATTTAATATGTCTGCCAATACTACGCAGACCTTTCGCAACTTCATCGTGATTGAGTCATGGCGAATTGGTATGCGTAGACTTACGAGGAATGACGGATTAAATCCGTTGAGCCATCATCTCCTCTCGGGGCGAGTGCCGATGATGACCTTAGTTCACACTCTCGCCGTCGCCGAATATCTGAACTTCCGCCACGCCGCCAATGCGCTCGGCGTGGCGCAATCCAGCGTCAGCGCCCGCGTGAAGGCGCTGGAAGAAGACCTTGGCATCGTTCTGTTCGAGCGCCAGGCGCGGGGTGTTCGGTTGACCGAGGCCGGACGCCACTTCGTCGAGCGGATAGCCGCAGGCCTCGACCAACTCGACCATGCGGTGAAGACCGCCGGCATGGCGGCAGCCGGAGAAAGCGGCCGGCTTCGCATCGGTATCCATGCCCTGATCCCCATTAGATGCCAAAATTTCTTTCCGTGATAAATCTCTTTGCTGGAGTCACGGAAAATGCGATACTCTGAAGAATTCAAAAACCACGTTGTTTCCCGCCTTTTGACGGGCGAGGTCACCATCGCCCAAGCCCAAGAGCAGTATGGCGTTTCGACCTTCAGCCTTCGCGAATGGCGCAAGAAGGCGTTAAGCCAAGCCGGCGAGTCGAGCACGGCTGAAACAAATGCACAAGAGAACCTCCAGATGAGCAAACTGCGTCTCCCCAAGGGAGTCACTTACCTTCAAGCCTATGAGGCAGTCGCCGCCAAGCGACTGCTCTCAGAAACCGACTACGGCGCTTACTGCCGCAAAAACGGTCTCGTCAACACTACCGTGGAAGGCTGGGCCAAATGGTTCGCAGCGCACCCCGATGCCTGCAACAGCGAGGACCTGCAGACCGAGCGCCAACTGCGAGTGCAGGCCCAGCGCGATGCCGCTGCCAAGGATAAAGAGCTGGCACGCAAGGATAAGGCCTTGTCGGAAACCGCCACCATGCTGGTGCTGGCAAAAAAAGCGCAGGCGATCTGGGGAGCAAAGGAAAGCTGATCAGTGCCCAAGATCGCCTGAGATACACCGAACTGATCGAAGAAGGCATCGCCAAGGGATTGTCTCAGGAGCAAGCCTGTGAGGCTGTTGGCCTGACGGGCAGGACGTACCGCAACTGGAAGCACGCGCCCAACGGAGACGGACGGCTTAATCGCCAGAACTTCACGAGCCCGCGCCGTATTGCTGATGAGGTGCGCAGTGCGATCGTGGAACGGTTCTGCCGACCGGACGTGGCCGACCTGAGCCTGCCGCAGGCGTTTTACAAACTGCTCGATGAGAAGCAGGAGTACTGGTGCTCCCTGTCGACGCTGTATCGCATCTTCCGCGAGCAGGAGCTCTTGGGTAAGCGCACGCCAACGCGAAAGGGCCAGGTGCGCTCCAAGCCTACGAGCTATGCAGCGCACAAGCCCAATGAGGTCTGGACGTGGGACATCACATACTTCCGAACCAGCCGGTACACGGGGGTCTTCTACTACGCCTATGTGATCGTGGACATCTACAGTCGCTACGTTATCAGCGCTCGGGTTTTTGAAGCTGACAACGCAGACTATGCCGCCCAGTTCCTGCTGGACGCCTTTCATCAGTACGGCATCGTGCCGGGGCAGTTGGTCGTGCACTCGGACAACGGCGCGAGCATGAAAGCGGCCAAGACGCAGAGCGTGCTCACCAACCACGGCGTGAAGTTCTCCCACAGCCGCCCGCGAGTGAGTAACGACAATCCCTACTCGGAATCGTTCTTCCGTACGCTTAAGTACAACGGCGACTATCTGTACCCGCGCGACGGCTTTGAAAGCCTTGAGCATGCGCAGAAGTGGCTTGATGACTTCATTGAGCACTACAACGAAAAACACCGTCACGGCGGTATCCGCATGGTGACGCCGGGGTCGCGCTTCCGGGGTGAGGACGTTGAGATTCTTCGCCGTCGCAGGGAGACGATGTTGCGTGCTCGCCAACAGGCACCGGAGCGTTGGATCAAGCCTGACGCGCTGCTCAACTGTGAGCCCGTCGACAAGGTGTGGTTAAACCCCGAAAACGGGCAACTGCGTGAGATGCAGGCGGTCGCACAAGCTTAAACGGCGCACTGTAGAAAGCCCACAGCGCGCCATAGCGAACATCTTTGTGGTCCTAAAAAACCTCGGGGGAATCCGCCGAAGGCGGAGGGGGCAGAGCCCCGCAGAAAGCACACATGTAAAAATTTGTAAAATAGCAGAAAGAAAGGTTGACATCTACCGGGAGGAAGAGGCGGCGGAAATTCCGAAGAAGGATCCGATCCGGCTCGTGGTGCTTCTTCCTGAGGCCGAGCGCGCGGCGGCCGATGACGGGGTGCTCCGCGCCCTCATGCGCGCCTACTTCCGGGAGCGTCTGCGGCGCTTCCGCGCCGAGGAGCGTCAGGCGCTCCGTTCCGTGGGGGCCGCCACCTTTTGGGGCTTCGTCTTCATGCTCGGCTGCCAGGTCGTGCGGTGGCTTGCGAACTTCCCCGAGCACCCCACGATCACGTCGACCATTTCGGAAGGGATGCTGGTCTTGGGGTGGGTCGCGCTCTGGAATCCCT
>JALFHA010000156.1 GCA_022776785.1 Clostridiales bacterium
TTGCACAGGCTCACCGTCAGGTGACGCTGCGCTCCCTGACTGCTTTACACGCCCAGCAGCCGCACGCGCTTCATGCCATTGATGGCCTGCACGCGGGCAACTAGCTCGGCGCGCGCATCGGCGGGCACGTCGTCCATATCCACGACGGAGACGGCCATTGCCCCGCGGGAACGGTTCACCAAATCGGAGATATTCAGCCCGAACCCGGCCACCGCCGAGGTGATGGAGCCCAGCACGTTGGGCACATTTGCATGGATGCACAGAAGGCGCGGCTTCGTCGCGGGCGCGACATCCACGGCGGGCAGGTTCACGCTGTTGCGGATAACGCCGGACTCGAGGAAGTCCCTCGTCTGCGCGGCGGCCATCACGGCGCAGTTTTCCTCGCTCTCGGGCGTGGAAGCGCCCAGATGCGGAATGGCGATCACGCCGTCCAGTCCGATGAGCGCGTCGCTGGGGAAGTCCGTCACATAGCGGGTGACGCGGCCGTCGCCCAGCGCGTCGATGAGAGCCTCCTCGTCAACGAGCCCGCCGCGCGCGAAGTTCATGATGCGCAGGCCCTTGCGGCACAGCGACAGCGCGCGCGTGCCGACAAGGCCGCGGGTCTTGTCGCTGAGCGGCAGGTGCAGCGTCACGAAGTCGCAGGCTGCGAACAGCGCGTCCAGCGAGCTTTCGCGGCGCACGTCCCGGGAGAGTGTCCACGCGTGCTCGACGGAGATCATCGGGTCGTAGCCGACGACGGTCATGCCCAGCGCCGCCGCGGCGTTGGCAACCAGCACGCCGATCGCGCCCAGACCGACCACGCCCAGCGTCTTGCTGCGCAGCTCCGGGCCGACAAACGCCTTCTTGCCCTTCTCCACGGCCTTCTCCACCGCGTCGCCCTGCCCCTTGAGCGTGCGCGCCCACTCGATGCCGCCCACGATGTCGCGGCAGGAGAGCAGCAGGCCGGCGATCGTCATCTCGCAGACGGCGTTCGCGTTCGCGCCCGGGGTGTTGAACACGCAGATGCCGCGCTCGCTGCACGCATCCACGGGGATGTTGTTGTAGCCCGCGCCCGCGCGCGCAATGCACAGCACGCTGTCGGGAATCGGGGTTTCGTGCATCGACGCGGAGCGCACGAGCACGGCGTCCGGCGCCTGCGCGTCGTCGCTGACGCGGTAGTGCTCGCCGAGCTGGGTGTAAATCGCCGGGGAAATGGCGTTGAGGGTCTTGATCTGATAGTCCATGATCGGAATCTTCCTTCCTGCTGATGATGCTGATTCGACCGAAATGCCTCTGCGGGATTGAACCGCGAGGGCGTCAGCCGTTCTTCACCTCAAAGTCCTTCATGAAGGTGACGAGCTTCTGCACGCCCTCGATAGGCATGGCGTTGTAGATGCTCGCGCGCATCCCGCCGACGATGCGGTGGCCCTTGAGGTTGACCAGCCCCTGCGCCGCCGCCGCCTTGACGAAGGCCGCGTCCTTGTCGGGGTCGCCGGTGACGAAGGTGACGTTCATGCGGCTGCGGTACTTTTCCTGCGCGGTGCCCCTGAAGAGCTTCGAGTTGTCCAGGAAATCGTAGAGCAGGTTCGCCTTCTCGATGTTGACCTTCTCGATGGCCGCCACGCCGCCCTGCTTCTTGAGCCATTCAAACGTCAGGCCCGCCACATAGATGCCGAAGCAGTTCGGGGTGTTGAGCATGCTGTCCGCGTCGGCCATCTTCTTGAAGCTCATGACCTTCGGGGTGATGGGCAGCTCATGGCCGAGCAGGTCCTCGCGGATGACGAGGATGACGACGCCCGCGGGCGCGACGTTCTTCTGCGCGCCGGCGTAGATGACGCCGAACTTGCTGACGTCATAGACCTCCGAGAGGATGTTGGAGGACATATCGGCGACCAGCGGCACGCCGTTCGTCTCCGGAACGTGATCCCAGCGGGTGCCGTAGATGGTGTTGTTGGTGGTGATGTGGACGTATTTGGCGTCCGGGGAGAGGGTGTAGTCCGGAATATAGCTGTAGCCGTCCTCGCGGGAGGAGCCGGCGGTGACGACCTCGCCGTACTTCTGGGCCTCCACGAGCGCGTTGTGGGCGAAGTTGCCGGAATCGACGTAGTCGGCCTTGCCGCCCTGCATCAGGTTGAGGGGCACGGCGGAGAACATGGCGGTCG
>JALFHA010000224.1 GCA_022776785.1 Clostridiales bacterium
GACGCGGCCTGCTGCTTTTCGGCAAGACGGGGCTGGGCAAGACCTTCCTGATGAACTGCATCGCCCAGCGCGTGCTCGAGCGCGGGTATTCCGTGGCGGTGGTCTCCGCCTACAAGCTGGTGGAGATCATGCGCGCCTATCAGTTCAGCGGCGAGGGAGCGGACAGGGTGCAGGACTTCCTCGCCTGCGACCTGCTGTGCATCGACGACCTGGGCAGCGAGCCGATGATCCGCAGTGTGACGGTCAGCGCCATCTACCACATCGTCTCCGAGCGGTGCGGCGCAGGCCGGGCCATGGTGGTGACGACCAACTGCGACGTGGCGCAGCTCTACGAGCGCTATGACGAGCGTGTGGCCGCGCGGCTGTGCGATCAGGGCCGTATGCGCATCCTCCCCTTCACCGGCGCGGACGTGCGCCGCTTTGCCGCGCAGCGGGGGAGCCGGGCATGATCTATCTGCGCTCGTTCACCTTCCCGGACGGCGACCGGGAGTTTGACTACTGCATGGGCGTGAAGCGCAAATGCTACAGCTCATACTATCCGTTCAGGGTGCTCTCGCAGCACCGGCTGGAGCGCATCGACTTTGAGCCTGTGACGATTCTGTGCGGGAGCAATGGCAGCGGCAAATCGACGGCGCTTCAGGTGATCGCCAGGAAGGCGGGGCTTCAGCGGGAATCGCCCTACAACCGCACGAGCTTCTTTGACGACTACGTCTCCCTGTGCCGCATGGACGCGGGTGCCATCCCGCCGGGCAGCCGCGTCCTCGCCAGCGACGACGTGTTTGACCGGATGATCGCCGTGCGCGAGCTCAACGGCGGCATCGACAGCCGCCGGGAGGACGTGTTTGAGGCGTATATGGAGGCGAAGCGCAGCCATGTGCAGCTTCGCTCGATGGAGGATTACGCCAGCCTCAGGCGGCAGAATCAGGCGCGGCGGCAGACGCAGTCGCGCTTCGTGCGCGAGGAGCTGGGCATGAATGTGCGCACATTCTCCAACGGCGAAAACGCGTTCAAGGCGTTTACGGGCGAAATCGGCGAGGATGCGCTCTACCTGCTCGACGAGCCGGAGAACAGCCTGTCTCCGCGCCGCGCGCAGGAACTGGCGCAGTTCATCGAGGATAGCGCGCGCTTTATGGGCTGTCAGTTCGTCATCGCGACGCATTCGCCGTTTGTGCTGGCTATCCGCGGCGCGAAGGTCTACGATCTGGACAGCGACCCGGTGACGGTGCGCCGCTGGACGGAGCTTGAGAGCGTGCGGGAGACGTATGCGTTCTTCGAGCGGCATCGCGCGGCCTTTGAGCGCGAGAGCGGGGAATAGCCGCAGAGCGTGGGCTGGTCAGTTCGCTGCGCTGCGGGATCATACAAAGCGCCCGTGATGGGGCGAAGCTATCAAGAAAAGCTGCATGGGGAGAGGCTATGCTGTTCAATTCATTTTCGTTCCTGATTTTCTTTCCGGTCGTCACGCTGATCTACTTCCTGCTGCCGCGCAAAACGCGCTGGCTGTGGCTGCTGGTGACGAGCTACTACTTCTACATGAACTGGAACGCGGAGTACGCGCTCCTTCTGGCGGCGAGCACGGGCGTGACCTACGGCTGCGCGCTGCTCATCGGCCGCTTGGACGACAGGAAAAAGCGCAAAGCCGTGCTGGTGGCGGGCATCGTCTTCAACATCGGGATGCTGGCCTACTTCAAGTACACGGGGATGCTGGTGGAAATCATCAATCGCGCCTGTGCGCTCATCGGCGTGACGGCGCGGATTCCCCCGGTGGACATCCTGTTGCCGGTGGGCATCAGCTTCTACGTCTTTCAGGCGCTGGGCTACATGATCGACGTGTACAAGGGCCGCGTGAAGGTGGAGCGCAATCTGCTGCGCTACGCGCTGTTCGTCTCCTTCTTCCCGCAGCTCGTCGCGGGCCCGATTGAGCGCTCCGGTCGGCTGCTGCGCCAGCTCGCTGAGCCGCACGACTTTGAGTGGAAGCGCGTGCGCGATGGCCTGCTCATCATGATGCTCGGCTTCTTTGAGAAGGTGGTCGTCGCCGACCGCGCGTGCATGTACGTCGATTCCATCTTCGGCGGCTGGGCCGAGGCCTCCGGCGCGCAGATCGCGCTGGCGACCGCCGTCTTCGCCGTGCAGGATCTGTGCGACTTCGGCGGCTACAGCCACATCGCCATCGGCGCGGCGAAGGTGCTGGGCATTGAGCTGATGACGAATTTCCGCCAGCCGTATTTCGCGCACTCCGTGCAGAACTTCTGGGCGCGCTGGCACATCAGCCTGAGCACGTGGTTCCGCGATTACGTCTACTTCCCGCTCGGCGCGGGGCGCGGCTCGAAGTTGCGCAAGTCCTTCAACATTATGGTCGTCTACACGCTCAGCGGCCTGTGGCACGGCGCGGCGCTCAAATACGTCGCTTGGGGTATGCTCAACGGCGCGATTCAGGTCGTGGAGGGGCTTATGCCCGTGCGCAGGCCGCGCCACCCGAAGGCGCATCATGTGCTTAGCGTGCTGCGGACGGACTTCCTCATCCTCATCACGATGCTGGTCTTCCGCGCGGGATCGCTTTTGACGGCCGTGCAGATGCTGGTGAAGATTCCGATGCACTGGGGCGCGCAGGCGATGGCAACGGGCTTTTCGCCCATGCAGGCGCTGTGCCTCGGCGTGAGCATCGCGGTGCTCTTTGCCATTGAGGTGATTCACGAAAAACGCCTGTCCCTGACGGAGCTGACCGACAGGCTGCCCGTGCTGGCGCGCGGCGCGCTCTATCTGCTGGCGGTGATGGCGATCATCATCTTCGGCGTATGGGGCCCGGGCTACAGCGCGCAGGCGTTCATCTATTTCCAATTCTGACAGGCGGTGAGCGATTTGAAAAAAGCGATTTGCGTGCTGGCGTGGGTTCTGGCGCTGTGCGTCTGCCTGTTCGCGGCGGACCGCCTGACGCGCCGCGACGACAGCGAGCGCAAGTACGGCCCCTTTTTTGAGGAAAAGCAGGACATCGACGTGCTGTTTCTGGGCACGAGCCATGTGCTTGACGGCGTGTCGCCGATGGAGCTGTGGCGCGACTTCGGCGTGACCTCCTACAACATGGGCAATTCCTCCGAGCCGCTGGATGTGACCGAGTGGGTGCTGCGCATCGCCATGCAGACGCACAAGCCGAAGGTGGCCGTCATCGACGTATACTACATCGACCGGCGGGTGGACGAGGAATGGATGTATGCCTATCGCCACCTGTTCCTCGACGCGGTGCCGCTCTCGCCGCTGAAGGTTGATGCGGTGCGCGCGACGCTGCCAAAGAGCGAGTGGCTTGAGTTCCTGATGCCCTTCTCGCTCTATCACGGGCGGTGGGAGGAGCTGCTCGGCGGCACGGCGGAGCGCAATGTCGATTGCGAGCCCTACATGATGGGCGGCGAATTCCGCATCGATCGCGCGGTCGTGCTGCCCTATGCGCGCACGACGCTGGCGGATGAAAGCGAGCAGCCGGGCGAGCAGGCGCTTGTCCGGATCGCCGCGCTGTGCAGGGAGAACGGCATCGAGCCGGTGTTTATCGCCATTCCCGCGCCGGTCTCCGAGGAGGAGCAGATGCACATGAACCGTGTGCACGCGTTGGCGGGGGAGCTGGGCGTGCCGTTTGTCAACCTCTTCGACGTGGAGGGGCTGGTCGATTTTGACACGGATTGCTATGACTATCTCGGCCACATGAACCCGGACGGCGCGACGAAGATCACGGCGTATCTCGGGCAGTGGCTGACGGCGCATTACGACTTGACGGACAGGCGCGGCGACGCGGCCTATGCATACTGGAACGACAGGCTTGCGCTCTACGAGGCCGCGCGCGAGGCGCAGTGGGGAGAGATGACGCTGCTTGACGGGCCGGTCTTGACAAATCCTGCGCCTTTGGTAGAATAAAGACGTACAGCGGGTGCGCTGCCTGCGGGCAGCGCGCCGGATGGGCCCGAAGGGGCCTGACAGAAACATCAATTTAAGGAGAGAAAACAGATGACGTTTGAGGATTTGAAGCAGGTGATCGCGGGCGCGCTGCCCAACTGCGACGTGGCGAATGTGACGCCGGAGGCGATGCTTGTGCCCGAGGTCTGCGCGGACAGCCTGGACACGGTGGAGCTGAGCATGGCTATTGAGGAAAAGCTGGGCGTGAACATGCCCGACGACCTGATGGCGACCTTTACCACGGCGGGCGACCTGTTTGCCTATCTCAAGGCACATGCCTGAGCGCGAGGAGCAGCTTGGCGGCTGGGCGCGCATCGAGGCGACGCTGGACGCGGGCACGGCGCGGGCAATCGCTGCCGATGTGTCCGCGGGCGACCCGCTTTCCTTTCCCGGCTATGCGGACAAGCTTGCTGATTTGCGGGCGCGCACGGGTGCGGACGAGGCCGCGGCTGCCGCACTTGGCGAAATCGAGGGGATGCCCGTCGTCGTCTGCGCGCTTGACAGCCGGTTTATGATGGGCAGCATGGGCGTGGCCGTCGGCGAGCGCGTAACCCGCGCCGTCGAGCACGCGCGGGCAAACCACCTGCCGCTGGTGATCTTCAGCGCCAGCGGCGGCGCACGGATGCAGGAGGGCGTGCTCAGCCTGATGCAGATGGCCAAGACGAGCGCCGCCGTCGCGCGCTTTCAGGCGGAAGGCGGGCTGTTCATCAGCGTGCTCACGCACCCGACGACGGGCGGCGTGACCGCTAGCTTCGCCAGCCTCGGGGATTACACGCTCGCCGAGCCGGGCGCGCTCATCGGCTTTGCTGGGCCGCGCGTCATCGAGCAGACCATCGGTCAGCGCCTGCCCGAGGGCTTCCAGCGCAGCGAATTCCAGATGGAGCACGGCTTTGTCGATGCGATTGTGCCGCGCAGGGAGCTGCGCGCCGCGCTTTCGCGCCTGCTGCGCCTGAACCGTCCCTCGGCATGGGTCGGCTTTGCGCGCGAAGGACGGGAGGAGGGCGCATGATTCGCGAGGATTTGCAGCGGCTTGACGCCGTGGAGGCACAGCTGGCAGCGGCATCCGGCGCGCAGCGGGAGGCGCTTGCGCGTGAGCATGAGGCGCTGCTGGCGCGCTTTCGCGCGCTGTCGCCGGAGGACGTGGTGTATCTGGCGCGCCATGCGCACAGGCCGCGCATCGACGACTGGATCAGGCTGCTCACGACCGACTTCTTCGAGCTGCGCGGCGACCGCTGCGGCGGCGAGGATCCGGCGATTCTGGGCGGCGTGGCGCTGTTTCACGGCGAGCCGGTGACGATACTGGGCACGCGCAAGGGCCACAGCCTCGAGGAGAACATGGCCTATCATTTCGGTATGCCGGAGCCGGAGGGCTA
>JALFHA010000363.1 GCA_022776785.1 Clostridiales bacterium
GCCATCAGCAGCGTCAGCGCCTGACGCTGGCCGCCGGAGAGCAGGCCGACCTTGCTGGTCATGCGGTCCTCCAGGCCGAGTCCGAGGGTGCGCAGGTGCTCGCGATACATGTCGCGCTCCATCGCACTGATGCCCCACTTGAGGCCCCGGCGCTCGCCGCGGCGCATCGCCAGCGCCATGTTTTCCTCGATGTTCATCGTCGCGGCGGTGCCGTTCATCGGATCCTGAAACACGCGGCCCAGATATCTGGCGCGCTTGTACTCCGGCAGGCGCGTCACATCCTCGCCGCCGATGAGGATGCTGCCCTTGTCCACGGGGAAGACGCCCGCGACGGCGTTGAGCATCGTGGACTTGCCCGCGCCGTTGCCGCCGATGACGGTCACAAAATCGCCCTCGTTGAGGTGCAGATCCACGTCCACCAGCGCGGTCTTTTCGGTAATCGTGCCGGGGTTGAAGGTTTTTGCGATATGGTTGATGTCAAGCATGGCGTTCATCCCCCTTGCTCTCGCGCTTTTTGGTGAAATACTTGGCCTTCCAGTACGGCGTGGCGAGGAACAGCGCGACGACCAGCGCGGTGAGCAGCTTGAGGTCGTTGGTGTTCAGGCCCAGCCAGAGCACGACCTGAATGACGATGTAGTAGATCACGGCGCCGAGGGACACAGCCAGCAGCTTGAGGCCGAAGTTGTGGAAGATCTTGGAGAAGACGACCTCGCCGATGATGACGGCGGCCAGGCCAATGACAATCGCGCCGCGGCCCATGCCCACGTCCGCGAAGCCCTGATACTGCGCGAGCAGCCCGCCGGAGAGCGCGACGATGCCGTTGGAGAGCATCAGGCCGAGCACCTTGTCAAAGTTGGTGTTGATGCCCTGCGCGCGCGCCATGTTCTGGTTGGCGCCGGTCGCGCGCAGCGAGCAGCCGCGCTCCGTGCCGAAGAACCAGTACAGCAGCGCAATGAGCGCCACGGTGAAGAGCACCAGCACGATGAGCGGATTTTCAAGCCCCACCGCGCGCGCGTTGCGGGAGGAGATGAGCAGATTATACTTGTTCACGCTCAGCGCGACGTTCGCCTTGTTGCCCATGATGCGCAGGTTGATGGAATACAGCGCGAGCTGCGTCAGGATGCCGGACAGAATCGCCGGGATGCCCATGAACGTGTGGAATACGCCCGTAACAAAGCCCGTGAGCATCCCGACCAGAAATGCCGCCAGCAGCGCAACCCACACGTTGCAGCCCGCGATGATGAGCATCGCGGCGACCGCGCCGCCCGTGGCGATGGAGCCGTCCACGGTCAGGTCAGCGACGTCGAGAATCCGGTAGGTGATATACACGCCGATAGCCATCAGTCCCCAGATGACGCCCTGGGAGACCGCGCCCGGCAGTGCGTTGAACAGCTTTAGAAGTTCCATGCCTTGTTCCTCCTCTATTCCCCTTCATGCCTTCCGGGCTGCGCCGCACGAAACAAAGCGAAACAAATCGAAGCCAAGGGAGAGATCCCCCCCTTGGCTCGATAATCATTCCGCAAGCGGGCAGCCCTTTGGACGGCTTACATCGCCGCGTAGTCCTCCGGGATGGTCACGCCCAGCGCCTCGGCGTTCTCCGCGTTGTACTTCTTGGTGAACTGCGGAGCGGACTCGATGGGCATGGTGCTCACGTCGGCGCCGTTGGCGAGGATCTCATAAGCCATCTCGCCCGTGCGGTAACCGATGTCGTAGTAGCTGATGGTCAGCGTGGCCACGCCGCAGCCGCGGCAGATGCCTTCCTCGCCGGCCACGACCGGAACCTTCGCCGGGAGCACGACGTTGGCAATCGTCTCGGTGTAGGCGGCGGCGGTGTTGTCGGTCGGGATGTAGATCACGTCGCTGGCGTCAGCCGCGTTCTGGGTGACGGAGGCAACGTCGTTGGAGTCGGTGAAAGCGAACTCGGTGCAGGTGTAGCCCATCTCCTCGAGGTAGCCGCGGATGACGGTCACCTGGTAGACGGAGTTGGCCTCGGCAGAGCAGTAGATGAGGCCGACGTTCTTCGCATCCGGGAAGAGCTCCTTGATCATCTGCGCCTGGCCGTCCAGCGGGGCAAGGTCGCTCGTGCCGGAGACGTTGATGCCGGTCGTGCCGGTCCACTCGGTCATGCCCAGCGCGGTGGCGTAGTCGGTGACGGAGGTGCCGAGGATCGGGATGTCGCCGGTGGCGGACATCGCAGCCTGGAGCGCCGGGGTCGCGTTGGCAAGAATCAGATCGACGCCGTTGGCGACGAAGGTGTTGACGATGGTGGCGCAGTTGGCGGAATCGCCGGAAGCATTCTGCTCGTCAAACTGGACGTCGGGCATCTTGGCGCTCAGCGCGTCCTTGAAGCCCTGCGTAGCGGCGTCAAGCGCCTCATGCTGGACAAGCTGGCAAATACCGACGGTGGTCGCGCTGGCACAGGCGGCAACGCCCATCATCATCAGCGCAAGCGCGAGAGCTACGATCTTCTTCATAAACGACAACCTCCGATGCAACATTTTTTCAATTCGGCACAGGGCCGAAAAGGTACGGCTTTTCGCGCTTTTTCTTCAAAAAACGCAACGTCATTATAGTACTGTGTGCAAAGATTTGTCAAGATGGTTTTCAAAGAAAAAATCGCGGTCTTTCGTGTTTTCTGCACAGCAGCACGCGAAAAAGCCGCGAGAAAGGGTTGACAATTCGTTTGGCGGATTATGCTTTGATAAGCATCAGACCACGCCCTGCGCCTGCATCGCCTCGGCCACCTTGAGGAAGCCCGCGATATTCGCGCCGACGACGTAGTTGCCCGGCATGTCGTAGGCGCGGGCCGCGTCGTCGATGTTGTGGAAAATGCCGACCATGATGCCCCTGAGCTTTGCGTCCACCTCGTCGAAGGTCCAGCTCAGGCGCATGGAGTTCTGGCTCATCTCCAGCGCGCTGGTCGCCACACCGCCCGCGTTGGCCGCCTTGCCCGGCGCAAAGAGCACGCCGTGCTCCTGCAGGTAGGCCGTCGCCTCGAGCGTGGTGGGCATGTTCGCGCCCTCGGCCACGGCGATGCAGCCGTTTGCCACGAGCGCCTTCGCATCTTCAATGCGCAGCTCATTCTGCGTCGCGCAGGGCAGCGCCACATCGCACTTGACGGTGAACACGCCGCGTCCCTCGTGGTACTCGCAGGACGGCCGGGCCGCGGCATACTCAGTCAGGCGGGCACGCCGCTTCTCCTTCACCTCGCGCAGCAGGGCGACGTCGATGCCCTCCGCATCGTACACCCAACCATTAGAGTCGGAGACGGTGACGACCTTCGCGCCGAGCTGCTGCGCCTTCTGCACGGCGTAGATGGCGACGTTGCCCGAGCCGGAGACGGCGACGGTCTTGCCCGCCAGCTCGTGTCCGTTGCAGCGGAGCATCTCCTCCGTCAGGTACAGCAGGCCGTAGCCGGTGGCCTCCGTGCGCGCCAGCGAGCCGCCGTAGGTCAGGCCCTTGCCGGTGAGCACGCCCTCATAGCGGCCAGTGAGGCGCTTATACTGGCCGTAGAGGTAGCCGATTTCGCGCGCGCCCGTGCCGATATCGCCGGCAGGAACGTCCACGTCCGCGCCGATGTACTTGTACAGCTCCGTCATGAAGCTCTGGCAGAACGCCATGACCTCGCGGTCGCTCTTGCCCTTGGGGTCGAAG
>JALFHA010000377.1 GCA_022776785.1 Clostridiales bacterium
CGGGCGTGCGTGTGCCCTTCAAGGTGGCCGTCATGGGCTGCGTCGTCAATGGCCCGGGCGAGGCGCGCGAGGCTGATGTAGGTATCTGCGGCGGCGGCAACGGCGCGGGTCTGCTCATCCGCAAGGGCGAGGCGCCACGTAAGGTGACGGGCGATCTGGCGCAGATTCTCATCGACGAAATCCACGCGATGATGGGGAACTGATACCGATCTCTGATATAAGGAGCGGATAACAGGCGCGAAGCGATGATGGGGTTTGGGGATGAAATCCCCAAGCGGGTTTGGGCGGCAGCCCAACGTATCCCATTATTGATACAGCATTTCTGCAAAGTAGTCAGGGAGCGAAGCGAGGCCTGACGGTGAGTTCAGGATGAACCACGGGGAAACCGGAAGCAATGTTTTTATCGAAGAACAGTATGAGAAGCACGAAAGAAGCATACGCGAGGCTCATCCCATTTCGGGATGGGCTCAGCGTTTTGTCGGGATTCTTTCAAGCAAAGCATTTGGAGCGATAGCAATGGCTGAACAATGGGAGGGGCTGCTGGAGGGCGCCGCTGCTGAGCTGAGGGGACACCTGACGCTCGAGCGCGTGACGGCCAGCCGCAGCGGAGAGGAAATCACGGTCTGCTTCTCGGCGGATATGCTGGTCGAGGAGCGGCCGTTTCTGGCGCTGCAGCGCGCGCTGCGCCGCAACTTTGCGCCGATTCGCGTGTCGCTGGTGGTGAAGTCCCCGGAGCTGGCAGAGGATTTTCTGGCCGACCCGCAAAAGTATGCGCCGTTCATCCTGCGCAGCGTGCGCAGGCGGCACCCGTCGGGCGCGCCGCTCTTGCAGGACGCGCGCTTTGAGTGCAAGGGCAGCGTGCTGTCGGTGCTCGTGCCGCAGGATGTCGCGCCGAAGTTCCTTGCGCAGGCCGGCGTGGGGACGTACATCGAGCAGCTGGTGCGCAACGTGTTCGTGACCGACGTGAGCGTCAGCTTTCAGGCGGTCAAGCTGCGCGAGGAGCAGCTCGAGGAGCTGCGCCGCCGCCGCCGCGACGAGGACGAGCGGGCCGTGGCCGAGATGGTCAAGGAGCAGCAGGAGCAGGTGGCCGCGCAGGAGCAGAAGGCGGCGAAGGAAAAGCCGCGCGCCGTACTGGGCAGGCCGGTGACGGCGGAGCCGATGGAGATCAGCGAGCTGACCGAGGAGGCCAGCAAGATCACCATCTGCGGCGAGGTGCTTACGAGCGAGACGCGCGAGCTCAAGGGCGGCGAGATGCAGCTGCTCACCTTTGCCATCACGGATTACACGAACACCATCAAGTGCAAGGCGTTCCTGCGCTACAAGCCGCGCCGGGGACGCTTCGGGCAGAGCACGGAGGAGGACGACCGCCCGCCGACGGACGAGGAAAAGAAGGCTGTTGCAGACGTCATCGCCGCTGTGCAGCCGGGCAAGTGGTTCGCCGTGCGCGGCGACGTGAAGATGGACAGCTTCGAGCACGGGCTGGTGATGATGGTGCTGGATATCGACGCGCGCGAGAAGCCCATGCGTCAGGACACCGCCGAGCGCAAGCGCATCGAGCTGCACATGCACACCAACATGAGCGAGATGGACGGCGTGAGCTCCGCTTCCGACCTCATCAAGCGCGCGGCGCAGTGGGGGCACCCGGCTGTGGCGATCACCGATCACGGCGTGGTGCAGGCATTCCCGGAGGCGTTCGGCGCGGCGAAGAAGAACAAGATCAAGCTGATTCCCGGCGTGGAGGCCTACCTGACCGACGTGACGACCGTCGTGGAAAACGCGGATGCCCGTGGCCTGCACGACGACATCGTGGTGGTGGACTTCGAGACGACGGGCCTGAATCCCCGCAAATGCCGCATCATGGAGATCGGCGCGGTGCGCATACGCGGCGGACAGATCGTGGAGGAATACTCCCGGTTCGTCAACCCGCAGGAGCCGATTCCGCAGGAGGTCTCCGAGCTGACGCACATCACCGATTCGATGGTTGCTGACGCACAGACCGCCGAGGTGGAAATCCCGAAGCTGCTGGAGTTCATCGGCGACGCGGCCTTTGCGGCGCACAATGCGAAGTTCGATTATTCCTTCCTGACGGAGGAGTGCAAACGGCTGGGGATTGAAATCCACATGCCCGTCATCGACACGCTGGAATTCTCCCGGCGCATGTATCCCAGCCTCAAGAGCCACAAGCTGGGCTCGGTGTGCAAGTCGCTGGGCATCAGCCTCAAGAACGCGCACCGCGCTGTGCACGACGCGCGCGCGACGGCGCAGATGCTCAACCGGATGCTCGGCAGCGCCATGGAAAAGGGCGTTGAGCACCTGAACGAAATCAACAGCGCGCTGACCGGCGGCGCCATCGGCGATTCCTACCACATCATCCTGCTGGCCGCCGAGCAGGACGGCATCACCAACATCAACAAGATCGTCTCCGAAGGGCATCTCTATTACTTCAGCCGCAGGCCGCACACGCCGCGCAGCATTTTGCAGAAGTACCGCAAGGGCATCATCGTCGGCTCGGCCTGCGAGGCGGGCGAGCTGTTCCGTGCCGTCGTCGAGGGCAAGAACGACACAGAGCTCAAGCGCATCGCGCGGTTCTACGACTATCTGGAGATTCAGCCCATCGGCAACAACGCCTTCATGCTGCGCGAGGGCACCGCGGAGGACGAGGAGCAGCTTCGCGACTTCAACCGCAAGATCGTCTGGCTCGGCGAGGAGCTGGGCATCCCCGTCGTGGCGACGGGCGACGTGCACTTTCTCGACCCGAAGGACGCGAAATTCCGGGCGATCATCCAGGCGGCGCACGGCTTCAGGGACGCGGACAATCAGCCGCCGCTCTACTTCAAGACCACGCAGGAGATGCTCGAGGAGTTCAGCTATCTCGGCAAGGAAAAGGCGGAGGAGGTCGTCATCGACAACCCGGCGAAGATCGCCGCGCGCATCGGCGAGGTGGGCCTGTATCCCAAGCATCCGGAGGGCAAGGAGACCTTCCAGCCCTACTGGCCGGACGCGGCGGACAACATCCGCAATCTCTGCGAGCAGCAGATCCGCGAGTGGTTCGGCGACAATCCGCCGGAAATCGTCGTGGCACGCAAGGAGAAGGAGCTTTCCTCCATCCTGGGCTACGGCTACGGCACGCTCTACAACATCGCGGAAAAGCTGGTGAAAAAGTCGAACGCCGACGGCTACCTCGTCGGCTCGCGCGGCAGCGTCGGCTCGTCCTATGTGGCGCATCTGGTGGGCATCTCGGAGGTCAACGCGCTGCCGCCGCACTACCGCTGCCCCAAATGCAAATTCTACGACTTTGACGTGGACAAACAGAAATACAAGGTCGGCGTCGACCTGCCGGTGCGCATGTGCCCCAACTGCGGCGCGGAGCTCTACCGCGACGGGTTTGACATCCCGTTCGAGGTGTTCCTCGGCTTCAAGGGCGACAAGGTGCCGGATATCGACCTGAACTTCTCAGGCGTCTACCAGCCGCGCGCCCACGCCTACATCGAGGAGCTGTTCGGCAAGGGCTACTGCTACCGCGCCGGAACCATCGGCACGCTCGCGGACAAGACGGCCTACGGCTACGTCAAAAAATACTGCGAGGAGCGGGAACTGACGCTCTCGGAGGCGGAGATGAACCGGCTGGCGCTGGGATGCGTGGGCATCAAGCGCACGACGGGCCAGCACCCGGCGGGCATGGTCGTGCTGCCCAAGGAATACGAGATTCAGCAGTTCGTCGCCATCCAGCACCCGGCCAACGACATGAGCAGCCCGGTGATCACCACGCACTACGACTTCGGCTCGATGCACGACGTGCTGGTCAAGCTCGACGTGCTCGGCCATGATGACCCGACGATGATCCGTATGCTGATGGATCTGACGGGCGTGGACGCGCGCACGCTGCCGCTGACTGACCCGGAGGTCATCTCCCTGTTCTCGGGCACGGAGGCGCTGGGCGTGACCCCGGAGCAGATCGGCTCCAAGACGGGTACCTACGGCGTGCCGGAGTTCGGCACGCGCTTTGTGCGCCAGATGCTCGAGGAGACGCGCCCGACGACGATGGAGGAGCTCATCCGCATCTCCGGCCTGTCGCACGGCACGGACGTGTGGATTGGCAACGCGCAGGAGATCATCAAGGCGGGCATTGCGCCGCTGGCCTCCTGCATCTGCTGCCGCGACGACATCATGAACGCGCTTATCGATTACGGCGTCGCGCCGAAGATGGCGTTTGACACGATGGAGTCCGTGCGAAAGGGCAGGGGTCTCAAGCCGGAGATGGAGCAGGCGATGCTCGAGCACAATGTGCCCGACTGGTTTATCGACTCCTGCAAGAAGATCAAGTACATGTTCCCCAAGGGGCATGCGGTCGCCTACGTCACGATGGCGCTGCGCATCGCATGGTACAAGGTGCACAGGCCGGCAGCCTACTACTGCGCCTACTACACCGTGCGCGCGGACTGCTTTGACGCGAGCGTGCTGGGCGGCTCGCTGGAGTCCATCCGCGCCCGCTACAAGGAAATGGATGAGAACAGCAAGGACCTCACCCAGAAGGACAAGGACCTGATGGTCATCATGGAGCTGGTGATCGAGATGCTCTGCCGGGGCATCCGTCTGGCTCCGGTCGACCTCTACAAGTCCGACGCGACGAAGTTCCAGGTCGTCTCCGACACGCTCATCCGGATGCCGTTCAACGCCATTCCGGGTCTTGGCGAGGCTGCGGCGCAGAGCATCGTGGAGGCGCGGGAGGCCTCGCCGTTCATCTCGGTGGAGGACCTGCGCGCGCGCACGAAGATTTCCCTGTCGCTGATCGACCTGCTGCGCGAGTGCGGCTGCCTGACCGGCCTGCCGGAGACGAACCAGACAACGCTCTTTTCCTTCTGAGCAGGCGCAAATGCCAGCGTGCGGCGCGCAGAGCGGCTTTTTCCCGGAATTCTGTGATAAAAAAGCGAGAAACAGGCCCTTGCAGGGCTCAAAAACAGCGGGAAAGGGTTGTAATTTTGAAAAAGCGGTGATATAATAGCCGCGTAGGATGATTGAGACTGTGGGCTGCCTGTACGGCGGCCTTGATGGAAAGAGTGGGATGCGTATGCCCACTCTTTCTGTTGACAGGGCAAGTGATGATTGTGGGAGTGTGTGAATGGCACAAAGCGATCTGACCCGGGTTGTGGAGCCCGCCTGCCGCGCGCTGGCGAGCCAGCTTTCCTATGAGCTGGTGGACGTCGAGCTGGTG
>JALFHA010000382.1 GCA_022776785.1 Clostridiales bacterium
TGGGCACCTGTGGCGGCCCGCGCCTGAATGAGCATGCCCAGGTGCTGCATGTCAGCGGTACCCCGATTGGCCGTCTCTATGCCTGCGGCAACTGCTCCGGCTTTGGCGGCCCCGGCCCGGGCTACGGCGGCGGCGGCGGAACCATCGGCCCCGGCCTGGTCATGGGCTATATCGCGGCCAATCACATCATTGATACGCTGACGACCAACTGGGATGGCACCTCTACAACAGGCGAGGCGACCCCTCTGGCGAGCGCGAATGTGTCTGGCGCGGACAGCGGTCTGGATCCCTATGGCGACAAGGGATTTGGCACGGAGAGCACGGTTGTGCACTCCTACAATCCAGGCACCTACACCGCTACGGCGGAAGGACTCGGCGGCCCGATTACCGTGATGATGACCGTTTCCGGTGATGCGATTACGGATGTCCAGATCGAGGGCAAGGGCGAGACCCCGGATATTGGCGGCGTTGCGATGGAAGAAATGAAGGAGCACATCATGGCGGCGCAGAACTGCGAGATCGACACCATTGCGGGAGCGACCATTACAACCCAGGCGGTTCTGGTTGCAGCGCGCGCCTGTATCGCTCAGGCTGTCAAGGAATAAGGGAATAGCATCTGGCGATACGACTTCACCAATATTAGCTCTATAGATCATGGCCCGGGCAGCTGCAAAGGGATTGCGGCTGTCCGGGCCTGCTTATGCGTAAAGGCTGGAGGGAGTGACTTCCAGCGCTTTTTTTGCGTGAAGCCTTGCCATTTTGGCGCACAGAGGGTACAATAGAACCTGTGTAGACAGGAGTATGCGGCATGACAAACACGGAATTCTGCCGGCGGCTGGCGACGGCGTGCGCGCTCCCGCCGGGGGCGCATGTGCTTGCGGCGGTCAGCGGCGGCGCGGACTCGACGGCGCTGCTTTGTTTTTTGTGCGATGCGCGTGAAGCGATGGGCCTGACCGTCTCCTGTGCGCATGTGGAGCACGGCATTCGCGGGGAGGCGTCGCTGGCAGATTACGCCTTTGTGCAGGCGCTGTGTGAGGAAAAAGGGGTCGCGTTTTACGGCGCGCATGTCGATGCGCCCGCGCTGGCTGCGCAGCTGGGCTGCGGGCTGGAGGATGCGGCGCGTCGGCTGAGGCGGCGCTTTCTGCTTTCGACGGCGGAGCGCATCGGCGCGGATGCCGTGGCGCTGGCGCACCATGCGGGCGATCAGGCGGAAACGGTGCTTTTGCACGCGGCGCGGGGCAGCGATGTGCGCGGGCTGTGCGCCATGCGCGCGCGGCAGGGGAGGATCATCCGCCCGCTGCTGGATGCGACGGCGCAGGAGCTGCGCGAATCGCTGCGAAGCCGCGGACAGGCGTGGCGCGAGGATGCAACCAACGGCGACATGGCCTATGCGCGCAACCGCGTGCGGCTGGCCGTGCTGCCGGAGCTGGAGCGCGCGTGCCCCGGTGCGGGCGCGGCGCTCGTGCGGCTGGCGCGCGCGGCGCAGCGGGACGAGGAGCACTTCGCCCGGCTGCTCGACGCGCAGGGGCTGACGGTATGGCCGCTGGCTGACGGCGCGGCGATTGAACGCATACAGCTTGAGGGGCTTGACGACGCGCTGCTTGGCCGCGCGCTGGTGCGGCTGCTGGACGCCGCGGACGTGCCCGTGAGCATGCGGACGCTCGGACGCGTGACGGCGCTTGAGCGAGGGGAAACCGGCGCGGCGGTGAGCCTGGAGGGCAGGGCGCAGGCGCGGCTGGGCGCGCGGTATCTGTGCGTGACGCGCGAGGATGCCGTCATCCCCGATACGCCGCTTGCCCCGGAGGGGGAGACACATACGCCGTTCGGCGTGTTTGCTGTGCGCGACGCGCTGCCCGGCGAGACGGGGGACGGTCGGCTTACGCAGGCGATTCCTGCGGCGCGTTTGGCGGGTGCGCGTGTGACCGCCCGGCGAGAGGGCGACACGATGGTTCCCTTCGGCAGGCACTCGCCCGTCAGTCTGCGCAGGATGATGATCGACGCGGGGATTGAGCGCGCCATGAGAAACAGCGTGCCGCTGCTGCGGCAGGGGGAGCGCATCCTCTGGGCCGTCGGCCTGCGCCCCGGCGAGGGCTGCCGCGTGCAGCATACGGAGCCTGTGAAGCTGGTGACATTCCGCGGCAGAGAGCCGCAGGCGGCGGAGGACGTCGTGGATCATCGATAGAGAAAGGAAAACGCCCGGCATACCCGGGCGATGAGGAGGAAAATGATTTATGAGCGAGACGAGACAGACCTATGCTGACCTCAAGGACGAGCTGCTGCTCACGCGCGAGCAGATTGAAGCGCGCGTCAAGGAGATGGGCAGGCAGATCACGCAGGACTTTCAGGGCAAGGATCTGACGGTCATCTGCATCCTCAAGGGCGCGGTGGTGTTCTTTGTGGATCTGGTGCGCGAAATCGACCTGCCGATGACGATGGACTTTATGGCCATCTCCAGCTATGGCAGCGCGACCAAGTCCTCCGGCGTGGTGCGCATCCTCAAGGATCTGGACAAGCCCGTCAACGGCCGTGACGTGCTGATTATCGAGGATATCGTCGATTCCGGCATGACGCTCTCCTTCCTCAAGGAGAACCTGATCTCCCGCGGGGCGGCGTCGCTGCACATCGCCACGCTGCTGGACAAGCCGGAGCGCCGCCGCGTGCCGCTTACCGTGGACTACTTCGGCTTCACCATCCCGGACGAGTTCGTCGTGGGCTACGGCCTTGACTACGACGAGCGCTACCGCAACCTGCCGGATATCGGCGTGCTCCGCCCGGAGGTCTACCAGAAGTAAGCGCCGGAGCGGATTCTCATGTATTGCCTGCCCTGAACGCAGGGGCGGGCCGTTTGGAGGTTTACCATTGAAGAAATCATATAAGGGCTTCCCGATCTACGCGCTCGTCATCCTGGCGGTGCTCATCGTCGCCCAGCTTTTCTCGCAGTCGATGACCAGCCGCCGCGGCGTGACCATCGAGTACAGCCAGCTCCTTACCATGATCGAGGAGGAGAAGGTCGAGCAGGTGGCGCTTCGGGGCAGCACGGCCTATGTGCTCATGCGCGGGAGCAGCATCCCGGCCTCCGCGTTCTCCACAGAGGCCTACGACTACGACACGACCGTCAGCCGCGACACCTTCGTGACG
>JALFHA010000035.1 GCA_022776785.1 Clostridiales bacterium
GCAATCCACTGGGGATACAGAATGATACGGCCTATGGGGAGCGTTATCAAATCGTTATCAAAAGAGAGATATAAAACCGCAAAATCGTTGTGCCGCAACGGGTTCGGAGTTTCAAAAACTCACTCCCACTCCACCGTTGCCGGCGGCTTGGTCGTAATATCGTACACCACTCTGTTGATGCGGGGCACCTCGTTAACGATTCTCGCGGAGACCTTGGCCAGCAGCTCGTACGGGAGGCGCGCCCAGTCGACGGTCATGAAGTCGTCGGTGGTTACGGCGCGGATGGCGAGCACGAAGTCGTGCGTGCGCTCGTCGCCCATCACGCCGACGGTGCGGGTGTTTGTCAGCACGGTGAAGTACTGGTTGACGTCGCGGTCAAGGCCTGCCAGCGCAACCTCCTCGCGCAGGATGGCGTCGCTCTCGCGGACTGTTTCCAGCTTGTCCTCGGTGATGTCGCCCATGATGCGGATGGCAAGGCCAGGGCCGGGGAAGGGCTGACGCCATACCATGTCGCGGGGCATACCCAGTTCCTCGCCGACCTTGCGCACCTCGTCCTTGAAGAGCATACGGATCGGCTCGACGAGACCGCCGGTGAATTTCGCCTTCACATCGGCGGGCAGGCCGCCCACGTTGTGGTGGCTTTTGATGACCGCGCTGCCCTTGACGGAGCCGGACTCGATCACATCCGGGTAAATCGTGCCCTGCGCGAGGAATTCCACACCCTCGAGGCGGTTGGCCTCATCGGCGAAGCAGTAGACAAACTCGCCGCCGATGAGCTTGCGCTTCGTCTCCGGGTCGGAAACGCCCGCCAGCTTGGAAAGGAAGCGCTCCTTTGCGTCTACGATGACAAGATTGACCGGGAATTGTCTGGTGAACACCTCGCGCACGGATTCCGTTTCATTCTTGCGCATGAAGCCGTGATCGACATAGACGCACGTCAGCCGCTCGCCGATGGCGCGGGAGATCAGCGCGGCGGCGACGGAGGAATCCACGCCGCCGGAGAGGCCGAGCAGCACCTTGCCCTCGGGGCCGACCTGCGCGCGGATGGCGGCGACGGCCTGATCGATGAACGCGCTCATCGTCCAGTCGCCCACGCAGCCGCAGACGTTGTAGAGGAAGTTGGAAAGAACCCTCTGGCCCTCCTCGCTGTGGGTCACTTCGGGATGGAACTGCACGGCATAGATGCGTTTTTCCGGGTTAGCCATGGCGCAGAAGGCGCAGTTCTCACTGCGGGCGATGGACTTGAAGCCCTCCGGTGCGTGCGTCACATGGTAGGTGTGGCTCATCCATGCGATGGACTCCGTCTTCATGCCGGCAAACAGCGGGCTGTCTACGTCAAAGCGAACCGGCACGCGGCCGTATTCGCGCTGCGCGGCGCGCTCCACCGTGCCGCCGAGGGTGTAGGCTGTGATCTGCATCCCGTAGCAGATGCCCAGCACGGGGACGCCCAGAGCGTAGATGCCCGGATCGACGCGCGGCGCATCCTCGTCGAGCACGGACGCGGGACCGCCGGAGAGAATCACGCCAACGGGCTCCTTTGCCCGAAGCTCCTCAAGCGTAGCCGTATAAGGGACGACCTCGCAGAAGACCCTGGCTTCGCGCACGCGGCGGGCGATGAGCTGGGTATACTGCGCGCCGAAGTCCACGATGACGATGCGCTGTACGTTTTGCATGAATGTCCTCCTTCAGAAAGCGGGTTTGGCAGCTGCGGACGGCGCGCCAAAGGGGCGGTTTCCGCACGGCTGACGGCGATGCGACGGATCATACGATACAGAGCTATTGTACACAGTTTCCCTTATGAAATCAAGACAGAGACAAAAAAAGTTCGATTTTTCAGGAGAAATTCGGCAGATTTTCCGAAGAATGCGCGAGAATCCTGCCGCTTCCAGCCTTCTGTTCATCCGCGCCGTTCTGTGCTATAATGAACGCAGACGGGGAGAGCCTCCCGCATCAGAGCGGGCGAAAGCCCTTGCGGCTCGCGGAGCCTGTGGGGCTTGTGCGCGCTCAGGTGCGCGCGAGGCGGCAGACGCGCGAATAGGAGATGAATGGACATTGATCGATCATCGCTTAACGGATACCATCGCCGCGCAGGCGACGCCCCCGGGAGAGGGCGGGGTGGCGATTGTGCGCATCAGCGGGCCGGAATGCCGCGGGCTCATGGCGCGCGTGTTTGCCGCGCAGAATGGGCAGCGGCTGGCGCCGCGCCGCCTGACATTCGGGCACATCCTCGACGGAGATGCCGTCGTCGATGAGGCGATGGCTGTGCTCATGCCCGCGCCGCACAGCTACACGCGCGAGGATGTCGCGGAGATCCAGTGCCACGGCTCGCAGGCGCTGGTCGGGCGCGTGCTGTCGCTGCTGCTGCGCGCCGGTGCGCGCATGGCCGCGCCGGGCGAATTCACGTACCGCGCCTTTATCAACGGGCGAGTCGATTTGACGCAGGCGGAGGCCGTCATGCGCATGATCCGCGCGGGGAGCGAGCGCGCGATGCGCAGCGCCCGCAGGCAGATGGAGGGCGGCGTGTCCGCGTTCGTCCGGGAGGCGCGGGAAGCGATCATCGAGGTGCTCGCTTCGCTCTCCGCCGCCGTCGATTTTCCCGATGAGGTCGAGGAGACGCTCGTCAGCGCGCAGGTCAGCGAGCGCTGTGCAGACATCGCCGCACGACTTCGCGATGCCTGCGACCCGCGCGCCGGGCGCATCGAGGACGAGGGACTGCGCGTCGTGCTGGCTGGCAGGCCGAATGCTGGCAAGAGCACGCTGCTCAACGCGCTCGTCGGCGGGGAGCGCGCCATCGTGACCGACGTTCCCGGCACGACGCGCGACACACTCTCGGAGAGCATCGCCATCGACGGCGTGCGCATCGTGCTGACCGATACGGCCGGTCTGCGCGAGACGGACGACCCGGTGGAGCGCATTGGTGTGGCGCGCGCGCGGCAGGCGATGGAGCGGGCGGATGTGCTCGCGCTCGTGCTCGATGCGTCCGAGCCGATCTCCAGAGAGGATGCCGGTGTGCTGGGCGGGCTGACTCCTCAGATCATCGTGCTGACAAAGGGCGACCGCCCCGCTGCAGTGGGGGAGGGGGAGCTTGCGCATCGGTTCCCCGGCGTGCCGTCCGTCGCGGTGTGCGCGCAGACGGGGGAGGGGATGGACGCGCTTCGCCGTGCGCTGACCGCATTCGTGCCTGCCGAGGACGGAGAGAGCTGCGCGCTGACGCAGGCTCGCCATGTGGAGGCGGCCATGCGCTCGTGCGCTGCGCTCGACGACGCGGTGCGCGCCATGGATGAGGGCTATCCGCTTGACATGGCGGCGATCGACCTGTCCGCGGCGCTCGACGCCCTCGGGGAGATCACGGGCGAAACGATGCGGGAGACGGTGATCGACGAGGTGTTTTCGCGCTTCTGCGTGGGCAAATAGGTCATCCAAAAAGAAGGGCGCATCCGAACGGGGAAAATCCCGCGGATGCGCCCGTTCACATTTGGCCGCGCCAAAAGTCGGCTGTGCTGATGCCGTCCGGCCACGCGCAGCGCGCGTCGGCCTCCTGCCAGCTCGCCTCGCTGACGCTCGTCTCGCCTTTCTCTGCGCTGATCTGCCGGGCCATCGTGACGAAGGGGACGAGGTAGTCGTGGTTGTGCTCCATCTGCTTGCAGATGATATGCGCCATGATGGGGAAGGCGCTTGCCATCCCGCTTTTAACAAACAGCGGCTTGAGCGCCCGCGTGTCGTAGGGGACAAAGCAGGGCTGGAGCACAGCCTCGTTCTTCTCGAGCAGGAGCATCGAGTAGCTCGTCACGCCCGGCGCGCCGTCGTCCATGCACCCCAGGCTCCCGATGCCGTCGAGGGTCAGATTGCCGATGCGGTAGTGGATGGGGTTGTGCCCATGCCCGCAAACGATATGCGTCGGCTGCTCAAAGCACATCCCGCGCAGGCGGGGCAGAGCCAGCCCCGGGTAATTGACGGGGAAGCGGTCATCCTCCGGCATGGCGTGTGTCAGCAGCACATGCCCGATGCGCAGCGTCTTGGACAGCGTGATCTCCTGCGCGGTGAGCTGCGCGGCGTTGAAGCGCAGCGACGCAAAGTTGGCCCCGCTGTAGGCCGGGTCGCCCGCCATCGCGGAGAGCACATACCGCTCGTGGTTGCCGTGCAGGCAGACGATGCCGTTTTCCCTGAGCAGCGCCATCGTCTCGCGCGGGCAGGGCCCGAGGTTGACCTGATCTCCGAGCGAGATGATCCTGTCCGGGCTTTGCTTTTTGCGGATGTCGCGCAGCACGGCTTCAAGCGCCGGCAGATTGGCGTGGATATCGGCAAGCAGGGCGATGCGCATGGCGTTTTCCTCCGGTCGTGTCAAATTGTGTTTTGGCGATATATATGATATAATTCTTTGCAAAGACGGGATTTCCTCCCGATTGTTTCACGTGAAACACATGCGCGTCATGAGAGCGAAAATGTTTCACGTGTAACATCCGGAGGATGAGCACGAGACGGGTTGTTTCACGTGAAACATCCGGAATCGCGCCGCGTCGCAATGTTTCACGTGAAACAATGGAGGTCGTCATGAGGATCATCACGGCAAGACCGCACAGGCTGCTGGGCGAATGCGTGCGCAGAATCGGCGCGCTTGAGCGGGCGGGGCAGCGCTGCATGTTCATCGTGCCAGCGCAGTATACGCTTCAGGCTGAGCTGGTAATCATGGGCAGGCTGAGCCTGAAGGGCAGCTTTCTGATTGACGTGCTCTCGCCGGGCAGATTGCAGGCGCGCGTCTTTGAGCGGGCAGGCGCGCCGGAGCGCGTGGCCTTCGACGAGCGCGGCAAGCGGATGGTGCTCAGCGAGATCATCGAGCAGGAGAAGGAGAGCCTACGCTTCTACCGCAGCGCGGCGGAGAGCGGGTCAAGCGGATTCACGGCGAAGGTCTCGTCGCTGATTGCCGATTTCAAGCGCAGCGAGGCGACGCCCGTGCAGGTGCGCGCGGGCGCAGAGCGGCTTCCGGAGGGGAGCGCGGCGCGGCGGAAGCTCGAGGATGCGGCGCTGCTGTATGCGGCTTACGAGCAGCAGATGGAGGGACGTCTCGCCGATGCGGAGGATATCTCCGTCGAGATGCGCACGCGCATGGAGCGCAGCGGCGTGCTCGAGGGGCAGCACGTCTTCATCTACGGCTTTGACATGATCACGCCGACCTTCGCCGCAGAGCTGGTGCACATGGACAGGCTGTGCGCCTCGCTGACCGTGGCTGTGGAGACGGACGAGAACAGCGCGCCGGATGGCAGGCTGTTTGCGCCGGTGAATTTCAGCCTCATGCGCATGGAGAAGCTGGCGCGCGAGGCGGGCAGACCCTGTGAGCGGGAGAAGCTCGCAGCGGAGCGGGGGCTTTCAGGGGATCTGGCAGCGATGGAGCGGGGGCTTTTCGCCCTCGGCGCGGAGCCGTATCCGGGGGGGTGCCCGCATCTAAGTGTACGGGCGTGCAGCACGCCGCGTGCGGAGGTGCATCAGCTCGGGGCGCAGATGCGGGAGATGGCGATGGGCGGCGAGAATCCCGCGCAGATGGCCGTCGTCTATCCGAAGGGGAGCGGCTATGGCGAGCTGCTGGCCTCGATTCTTCCGCAGTATGGAATCAGCGTCTACATTGCCGAAAAGCGTCCGGCGGGCGCGCATCCGCTGTGCAGGTTCCTGCTCAGCGCGCTGGCGGTCGTCTCCGGCGGCTGGCGGACGGGGGATGTCATCGAATGCGCGCAGGCAGGCTTTCTTCACCTGAGCACGGAGGAGGTCTCCGCGCTGAGCGCGTATGCGGAGGGCGTCGACCTGCGCGGGGAGGCGTGGAAGAGCCCGTTTACTTATGTCAAGTCCGGCGATGAGGAGGAGCTTGCCGCGCTCAACAGCGCGAGGGAGCGGCTGTGCGCGCCGCTGATGGCCTTCGGACGGGGGATACAGCGGTCGAAGAATGCGCGGGCGAGCGTGCGCGCCGTCGTCTCGCTTTTGGAGGACGTTGGCGCGTCGGACACGCTCGAGCAGATGCGCACGGAGCTGATGGAGGCCAGCCTTGCGCCCGAGGCGGAGGACTGCGCGCAGATCTGGAACGGGCTGATGGAGACGCTCGACCAGCTCTACACGCTGCTGGA
This sequence comes from Clostridiales bacterium, assembly GCA_022776785.1. Classification (GTDB taxonomy): domain Bacteria; phylum Bacillota; class Clostridia; order Christensenellales; family Aristaeellaceae; genus Ventricola. Next base: position 6,111 of record JALFHA010000035.1, read on the forward strand.
CGGCGAGAGCGTCCATGCGGAGACGGCGCTGCGTCTGCTGCGCGAGGGGCTTTCCGCGCTGGAGCTGTCTGCGCTGCCCCCGGCGGACGGCGCGGTGATCTGCGGCACGATCGGCAACGTGCGCACGGCGGAGGTACGGACGCTGTTCGCGCTGGGCATGAACGATGCGCCGGGCGCGGCGGACGGCTGCCTGCTCACGCAGGAGGAGCGGGAGGATGCGGCGCGCGCGACGGGCGCATATCTGGGCATGACGGCGGCGGAGAGCGCGGCGCTGGCGCAGCTCGACGAGCTCAAGGCGCTCTCCGGGGCGACGGAGCGCGTGGCCGTCTCCTATGCGCTGGCCGATGAGACGGGGCGCGCGCTGCGCGAGGGCGCGACGGTGCAGGCGCTGCGCAGGCTGTTCCCGGCGCTGACGGTTTCAGGTGGTCTTGCACAGGAGGAGATGGAGAGGATGCTCGCCGCGCCCGGCCCGGCGCTTGAAGCGCTGAGTGTGCGCCTGAGCGACGCGGCGGACGGGCAGTCGGCGCTGAGCGACCGGGAGCGTGCGGCCTTTGCCGCGCTGCGCACGGACGAGGGGAGCAGGCAGGCGCTGCTTGCCGTCACGCGCAGGCTCGGCGAGCCGCCGGAGCGCAGGCTGCCTCCGCCGCAGGCGCGGGCACTCTATGGGCGGCCGGTGATGAGCGTATCACGGCTGGAGACGTTCGCCCAGTGCCCGTACAGGCACTTCGTCCGATACGGGCTTTCTCCCGAGGAGCCCGTGGAGCCGGGCGTGGACAGGGCCGAGCTGGGCACGCTCTACCACGAGGCGGCGGAGCGGTTCACGCGCGCGGCGACGGCGCAGCCGGGCTTCCCGGAGCTGCCGCCCGAGCTGTGCGACAGGCTGATGGCCGAGGCCATTGCGCCGCTGATCGCGCGGTGGAGAAGCTCTCCGCTGGGGCAGAGCGCGCGGGGGAGTGCCGTAGCGCGGCGCGTCGAAAAGACGGCGAAGCGCACCGCCAGAAGCATCGTCTCGCAATTCGCGGGCAGCCGGTTCCGGCCCATGCAGACCGAGCTGATCTTTGGGCAGAACGGCGTCGCCCCGGTCACGCTGGAGCTGGCGGACGGCACGCGCATCTATTTGCAGGGGCGCATCGACCGGGTGGATGTGCTCGACGGGAGCGGCCTGATCCGGGTGATCGACTACAAGAGCGGCGCCAAAAAGCTAGACCCGACGATGGCCTACTGGGGCCTTCAGCTTCAGCTGCTGATCTATCTGGCCGCCGCGCTCGAGGAGATTCCCGGCGCAGAGCCCGCAGGCTTTTTCTACTGCCGCATCGCCGACCCGACGGTCAAGACCGAGTCGCGCATCCGCGAGGAGGTGGAAAAGCAGATTGCCAGACGGCTGGCGCTGGCGGGCATTTCCCTGTCCGACGTGGAGATTCTGCGCGCGCAGGGGCCGACCCATGCCGCGATGGTGACGAAGGACGGCAGACCCAGCGCCACCTACAAGGGCTCCATGGCGGACAAGGCGCGCATGGAGGAGCTCATCGCCTTTGCGCGGCACAAGGCGGCGCAGCTTGCGCAGGAGGCCTATAACGGCAGGATTGATGACTATCCCGCGGAGCTGGCGCCATATTCCGCCTGCCAGACCTGCCGCTATGCGGCGGTGTGCGGCTTTGACCCTGCTGTCAAGCCGAGGCATCGGCTGAGCAAAAAGACGCTGGATGATCTGCATGTCTGATACTGTTCTCAGATAGAAGCGAGCTATAGGCGCAAAGCGATGAAGGGAGTTTGAGGGATGAAATCCCTCAAGCAGGTTTGGAGCCATAGCCTGCCGCCGCCTGTGGCGGAAGCAGGCAGGCGAAGGCTGGAAACCGCAAGGAGCGCTGCGCGCGACTATGCGTGTTTCCCGGGTCGGCAGCCCAATGTTCCCTTATTGTTCAAAAGAAAAAGCAGTTTCAGAGCAGGATGCGAAGCATCCTACGATTGAAACGGGGGCTGATTCTGCAAAGCTAGATTTTAGCCGCAAAATAGTATCAGTTTGAATTGAGAACAGTATGAATCTGAAGCGCCGTATGCATACAAAGTCCCGCCCGAGTCCGGCATCTGCCAGATTCGGGCGGGCTCTCTTGCGGTAAAGGAAGCATTGTGATGTACTGATCGCGTAGGCACGCAGGCTCTTCCGGCGTCATCTCCCATTCAACAGCGTACAGAAGAAGGGGAGGTGAAATCGCATGACGGATTATGAGAAGATCATAATTTTTCTGACGATTCTCGCCCTGCTCATCGCAGTAGACAGAAGAAACGACAGATAATGCGAACCGCCGTGCAGCTAGCACCTGCACGGCGGGGTTCTTTTCTAGTTCGTTGAATGAGCGGAGATTCCGCAGCAGCACGCTCCTGTCTGCCCACATTGTACGCTATACCCATCCGGCTGTCAACGCTCCGGATGGGTATCTTTGTTTCAGAAATTTATATATGGATAAATGATAGAGCGATCGCGCTCCGCCGTAGTGAAGCTGTCGTCCGCTGTGCGTTCTGTTCTGTCTGCGCACAGGCGCGGGGCCTCTGAGCGTCAGTCCTGCGCGAGCAGCCTCGGCCCATCCGCGTTTTCCTGCTGCCTGCCGATGGCGTAGAAGCCGTAGAGGTCAAGCCGGTGCACATCCTCAAGCGCGACCCTGACAAGCCCCGGCTCGACCACGCTGAGCAGGTGCTTCGTGTCGTCGGGATAGTCCTCGCGCATGAACGGATCGAGAATGTACAGGTATCCCCCAGTTGTCCCGGCGAGATAGAGGTAGTGGGAGCTGCTGGTGAAGATGCCCTTTGTCACGCTGGTGATGACGCCGCAGCCGCTTTGCATCGCCTCGCAGGCCTCGTCCCATGTGCTGCACGGCCTGTACTCAAGCCCATATGCCTCGCACAGTGAGCGGAAGAGCGTGAGGGACGTGCCGGGCCCGTCATCTCGAAATCGCTTGCGCTGATCGTTGTTGCCTGCCGCGTAGGAGGCGATGACGACCGGGAGATAGTCTTCAAAGCTCTCCCGTGCATTCGGGCTGCGCAGCCCCTGGCAGTCATAGTGGAAGAACTCGTTGACGGAGCAGTCGCAGAAGCGGAAGCCCAGCGTCGGGTTGGAGGTGTGGCCGCTCAGACGGGCGAGCTCCTCCGCGCCCAGCTGTCGGTCGATGGCGATGGCCGCCGCCGTCGGGGCGCAGCCGCTGCTGAGCATCGTCCTCGAGCTCTGGGAGCCGCGCGGCTCGTAGACCATTCTCGCCCAGAGCGGGTCGTTCTGCGCGTAATAGTGAATCGAGCCAATTCCCTCGATCTCGATGGTGCGGCTGTACGCCTGCTCCTGCGCCGGAGCGCGCAGAGGGAGCATCACAGCGCACAGGAGCGCGCAAAGGAATACGAGCCGGGAAAGAGAGAGCACCTTGCCATTCATCATCTGCAACCGCCTTATCGCGTCAATCGGGGAAAACGGCAGCGGTGCCGGTCATCCGTCCCTGCCGCGCCTTCCCCTGATTATACCACACAAAGCGGAGATTGGGTAGGATTTATCCGGCGGCTCTCCATATTCCATCCGTCCTGTATCCCACCGTACCGGGGCAAAATTCCTTCCTCCCGTTGAAGTCTCCCGCGATTTCTGCTATGATAGCCATAAGCCTGTTACCATTGGATTCCCCCTGAACCGGCATGATGCCGGCTGCATCATAAAAGGAGACTTCGCATGAATCTGTTTGACATTATGGGCCCGGTGATGGTCGGCCCGAGCAGCTCGCACACGGCGGGCGCTGTTCGCATCGGGCGCATCGCCCGCAGGCTGCTGGGCGAAAATACGCCTGCGCGCGCGGAGATTGCGCTCTCCGGCTCGTTTGCAGCGACGGGCCACGGCCACGGAACGGACCGCGCCATCGTCGCGGGGCTGCTGGGGATGCAGCCGGACGACGAGCGCATCGCTGTGAGCTTTGAGCTCGCGGAGCGCGAGGGCATGGCCGTGGTCTTTTCCCGCGTGAGCCTGAGCGGGGAGCACCCCAACACCGCGCGGCTGGAGCTGACCGGCCACAGCGGCAAGGCGCTGTCCATCGTGGCCTCGTCGCTGGGCGGCGGGCGCATCATGGTGGTGGAGATGAACGGCCTGCGCGCCAACTTCTCCGGTGATCTGCCCACGCTCATCGTGCAGAACCGCGATCAGCCCGGCCATGTCAGCGAGGTGACGAGTATGCTCGCCCACAAGGGCGTGAACATCGCCACCATGCAGCTCTACCGCGACTACCCCGGCGGCAACGCCGTCATGATCATTGAGACGGACAAGGCCGTGCCCGACGAGGGACTCCGGTGGCTGGAGCGCAGCGAGGGCATCACGCGCGTCACCTTTGTGGACGCGGAGAAAGCGAGGTAAACCATGGCCATAGAATCTCTTGACGCGCTCGTCAAGGCGAGCGAAGGGCGCAGCATCTTCGATGCCGTGCTCGAGGCCGACTGCACGGACCGCGGCGTGACGGCCGAGGCGTCCCTTGCGCAGATGCGCGCGCTCTACGCGGCCATCGTGCGCGCGGGCGCGGGGTATGACCCGGCGCTGCGCTCGCACAGCGGCATGGTCGGCGGGGACGGCGCCAAAATGCGCGCCTATGTCGCCGCAGGAAAGACGATCTGCGGGGAATACATCGGCGGCGTCATCGCGCAGGCGCTGGAGATGGGCGAGAGCAACGCCTGCATGAAGTGCATCGTCGCCGCGCCCACGGCGGGGAGCTGCGGCGTGCTCCCGGCGGTGCTGCTGCCCTATCAGCGCCGGGAGAGCCTGCCGGATGAGGCGATGGTGCGTGCGCTCTACGTCGCAGGCGGCGTTGGCCAGGTCATCGCGGCGAAGGCGTCCATCGCGGGCGCGGCGGGCGGCTGCCAGGCGGAGATCGGCACGGCCAGCGCGATGGCTGCGGCAGCGCTGTGCTATCTGGCTGGCGGCAGCGCCGAGGCCGTCTGCCATGCGGCGGCCATCGCCATCAAGA
>JALFHA010000087.1 GCA_022776785.1 Clostridiales bacterium
CCGCCGGACGCGCGCGGCATGATCCATCCGCAGGATATTGCGCAGGCGCTTACGCCGCGCACAAGGCTGGTCGTCATGACGCACATGTCCAACGTGCTGGGCGTGGAGCAGGATGTGGCGGCGGTGGGTGCGCTGTGCCGGGCGCAGGGCGTGCTGCTTCTGGTGGATGCGGCGCAGACGGCGGGACATTTGCCACTTGCGCCCGCCAGGTGGGGCTGCTCCATGCTGGCGATGCCGGGACACAAGGGGCTGCTCGGGCCGCACGGCACGGGAGCGCTGTGGGTCGCGCCCGGCGTCAGCCTTGCGCCGATGCGGCAGGGCGGCACGGGCTCGGCGTCGGAGAGCATGTTCCAGCCGAGGATGATGCCCGACCTGCTGGAGAGCGGCACGCTCAATCTGCCCGGCATTGCTGGCCTGCGCGCAGGGCTGCGCGTAGCCGCTGCGCATATGGAGGAAGCGCAAAAAAACGCCGTCGCGCTCTGCAATGAGATGCGCGAGGCGCTTTTGAACCTGCCGGGCGTGCGGGTGTATACCCCAGCAGGGGCGTCGCTGACGACCTTTAATATAGAAGGAATCGCCTCACAGGAGGTCGCGGCGGCGCTTGACGAGGCGGGTATCGCCGTGCGCGGCGGGCTTCATTGCGCGCCGGGCGTACACAGGTGCATGGGCACGCTTGAGAGCGGCGCCGTGCGCGCGAGCCCCGGGCTGACGAGCACGAGCCGGGACGCGGAGCGGCTGACCGAGGCTGTCGCCCGGCTGGCGCGGGGCTAGATCATCCCGCCAAAGCCCTGCACGAGCAGGTCGATCTTGTCCCGCAGCAGGGTGGTCTGGGTGGTGATGACGCTGCCCGTCTGCAGGCGCGTCTCACACTCGGTCAGCGTGGCCTCACATTCATTGAGAAGCTCCGGGTCGGTGAGCGCCGTGCCTGCGCCGTAGATGTTGGCGGCGAGGGCATTGAGACATTCGAGCGCATAGACGTGGCTGCGCACGGTGGACAGCAGGGTGGTGGTGTTCGTTCCGCTGGACTGCGTGAGGCGGTAGACGGCGCTTTGCGCCTCGGAGGCCTCGCTGACTGCGCGGGAGAGAATGGCCTGACTGGTGGCCTGCGCGGCATTGCGCGTTTTGAGGTAGCTGAAGGTTACGCCGCCCAGTGCGATGGCAAGGATGAAGATGAGCAGCAGCAGCAGGCGGGTGAGCTGCTTCTGCCTGCGCCTGCCGGCGCCGGTTTGAAAGGAATACATGGCAAAACCTCCTTTTGCAGCGCGAAGACAGCTTCGCGCGCTTTTATTATAGCACAAGATGAAGATGGGGTAAAGTGGACGATTGAGACAGAATAATCGGCTTCGGGTGGAGAATCAATCAATAAATTCCGACTGAATTCGCGCTGATGTGGAGCAAAAATCCCAAATGCGCGCAAATCGACGCGGGGGCTTGAAGTGAAGGCGGACGATGGCGTATAATAATCGTGAATTCGGTGCGCGCTCCGTGCGCGCGGGGAGGAAAGGGAATATGACGATCAACATTGCCATTGACGGCCCGGTGGGCGCGGGAAAGTCCTCCATTGCCGATCAGGTGGCGCAGCGGCTGAACATTCTGCATCTGGACACGGGCGCGATGTACCGGACGCTGGCGCTGCATGTGCTGCGCAGCGGCGTCGATCCCTCCGACGAGGCGGCCGTCTCCGCCTGCTGCGAGCGTGCGCGGGTGGATGTGCGCTATGAAAGCGGCGAGCAGCGCACGCTGCTGGCAGGCGAGGACGTCACGGGTCTGATCCGCACGGGCGAGGTCTCCGCGGCGGCGAGCCTCGTATCCCGCTATCCGGCTGTGCGCCGGCGCATGGTGCGCGCGCAGCAGGAGCTGGCCGCGCAGGCGGATATGCTCATCGACGGCCGGGATATCGGCACGCGGGTGCTGCCCGATGCACCGGTGAAGATCTACCTGACCGCCGCGCCCGAGGAGCGCGCCCGCCGCCGCCACCTGCAGCAGCTCGCCAAAGGGGATGAAACGCCCTACGAGCAGGTGCTTCGCGAGCTCAACGAGCGCGACAGGCAGGATATGACCCGCAAGACCGACCCGCTCCGGCAGGCGGAGGACGCGGTGCTGGTGGATTCCACGCAGATGACGGAGCAGCAGGTCGTCGAGAGCATTGTGAGCATTGTGGAGGGCGTATATGGAAAGCGATAAGAAGTCTGGCGCAGCCGTGCAGGCGCAGAGCGCGCCGGAGGACGCACAGACGAAGGACGAACAGCAGAAACAGGCTGCCCCTGATGCGCCGAAGGAAACGAATGCGCAGAAGGCCGACAAGCCCGCGGAGCAGCCGCACGCGCTGGCGAAGCAGAAGAGAACCTTCCTGTATACCTTTGTCGTGCTGCTGTATGCGATCGTGGTCAAGCTCCTGTTCTTCATGCGCATCGAGGGGCGGGAGAACATTCCGAAGGACCGCAACTGCGTGCTGATGGGCAACCATCAGTGCCTGCTTGACCCGGTGACGCTGGCGCTGTGCGTGCCGGACAGGGAAATCCACTTCATGGGCAAGAAGGAGCTGTTTGAAAACAAGCTGCTTGGCTGGGCCTTCCGCAAGGTGCACGGCTTCCCGGTGGACCGCGGCAACATGGATATGGCCGCCATCCGCACGGCGATGGGCGTGCTCAAGGAGGGCAACACGCTGGGCATCTTCCCCGAGGGAACGCGCTCAAAGAGCGGGCACATGCTGCCGCTGCTGGGCGGCGCGTCGCTGCTGGCGCTCAAGAGCGGCTGCGACGTGGTGCCGGTGTACATCGACGGCAAGTATAAGCCCTTCCATCGCATCGTCGTGCGCGTGGGGCAGCCGGTTGAGATGGCCGACCTGCGCGCCGGACGCATGAACCGGGAGACCTGCGATGTGCTGACGCGGCGCATCGAGGCATCCTTCGCGCAGCTGAGCAACGGCAAATCGCTCCCCGCCCCGCAGGACGCGGCGTGATTCCGGCGGCGGACGGCGGATTTGCAGAAATTTTTGAAAAAATTCAGAAAAAATGAGCCGAACGGGCAGGAATATGCAAAGGCACATAGAATTGATAAAGATGGGCAATACGGGAGAAGTGGATTTTTGCTCATGACAGGCCCGTTTTCGCGGCCTGCCGGCATCGGAGAGGGCGTGTGATGATGAAGCTGACGATCGGTGAACACGCGGGCTTCTGCTTCGGCGTCCGGCGCGCGGTGGACAAGGCCTTCGAGTGCGCGCAGGGGCAGCTCTCGTGCGTGACGCTCGGCCCGCTCATCCACAATCCACAGGAGGTCGAGCGGCTGGCCGAGGCAGGCGTGCGCAGCGTCGATTCGCTTGACGACGTGCAGCCCGGGCAGACGGTCATCATCCGCTCCCACGGCGTGACGCCGCAGGTTTACGCGCAATGCGAGGCGCGGGGCATCCCCGTCATCGACGCGACCTGCCCGCATGTGGCGCATATCCATGAGCTTGTGCGCGAATACAGCGTCGGCGGCGATGCGGTCATCATCGTTGGCGAGCGCGATCACCCCGAGGTGGTCGGCATCGCGGGCTGGGCAGGCGGGCCAGTGCTCTTTTTGCCCACTCGTGAGGATGCGCTGGCGGCGCAGCTTCCGTCACGGGCGCTCGTGGTCGCGCAGACCACCATCCGGCGCGACCGGTTTGAGGATGTGCTCGCCGTGTTGCGCAGGCGCATCCCGGAGCTGACCGTGCGCATGACCATCTGCGGCGCGACGAGCCAGCGCCAGCAGGAGGCCGAGCGCCTCTCCCGCGAGGCGGACGTGATGATCGTCGTGGGCGGGCGCAACAGCTCCAACACCCACAAGCTGCTTGAAACCTGCGCTCTGCGCTGCAAGCGCGCCTATCTGGCGGAGACGCCCGAGGACGTGCCCGAGGGCATCGTGCAGCCCGGTGACAGGGTGGCCATCACGGCAGGGGCATCCACCCCGCAGTGGCTGCTCGAGCAGGTGCGCGCACGCGTTGAGGCTCTTGTAGAATAAACAGCAAAACGTGTTTCCCGGCGGCGCCCCCGCCGTGAATCAATAAAGCGTATCGTATCCGGGCTCAGCCCGGCAGAGATACTTGAGGAGGTAGTACCCGCATGAACGACATGGAAAAGAATCTGGTTTCTGACAGCAGCGAGGACTTTGCCGCGATGCTCGAGGAGACGATGATCAAGTTCCGCCCCGGTCAGGTTGTCAAAGGCGTTGTCGCCCAGGTGAGCGACGACGGTGTTGTCGTGAGCATTCCCGGCAAGGCCGACGGCTACATCAAGAAGAACGATCTGGTCACCACCGACTGCAAGGTTGACGACGAGATCGAGGCCGAGGTGGTCAAGCTGAACGACGGCGAGGGCTATGTGCTCCTGTCCGAGCGCAAGGTCATGGCCACCAAGAACTGGGAAAAGCTCGTCGCCGAATACGACACCGGCGCCTATGTGGAAGCCACTGGCCGCGAGGCCGTCAACGGCGGCCTCATCGCCGACGTGATGGGTGTTCGTGCGTTCATCCCGGCTTCCCATCTGTCCCGCCGCTTCGTCGAGAACATCGGCGAGTTCGTGGGCAAGACGATGACCGTCAAGATCATCGAGGTGGACAAGGCCAAGAAGCGCATCGTCGCCAGCCGCAAGGCGTATCTGCTTGACGAGAAGAAGAAGGCGTGGGAGAAGATCGAGAAGGATCAGGTTGTCACCGGCATCGTCCGCCGCTTGACCGACTTCGGCGCCTTTGTGGACATCGGCGGCGTGGATGGCCTCATCCATGTGACCGATCTGGCCTGGCATCGCGTCAAGCATCCCTCCGAGATCGTGACCCCGGGCCAGGAGGTTCAGGTCAAGATCATCGGCGTGGACAAGGAGAAGGAGCGCATCCAGCTGAGCCTGAAGGCGCTGCAGCCCCAGCCGTGGGAGGTCGCCGAGGAGAAGTACCCGGTCGACTCCATCGTCGAGGGCAAGGTTGTCCGCATCACCACCTTCGGCGCGTTCGTGGAGCTGGAGCCGGGTCTCGACGGTCTGGTGCACATCTCCCAGTGCGCGCTCAAGCGCATTGCCAAGGTTGAGGACGCCGTGCAGGTCGGCCAGATCGTGCGGGTGAAGGTTCTCAAGGTGGACACCGAGGCCAAGCGCATCAGCCTGTCCATCCGCGAGGCGCTGACCGAGGAGGTCGATTACAACGCCGAGGTGCAGGGCCTTGACTTTGATGACATCGAGGAGACCACCGACGCGGAGTAATGCCCGCGCAAAAACACGCAAGTGAACAGAAGCCCGCGCAGTGTGAACGCTGCGCGGGCTTTTTGGCTCGCAGGGAACCGCTTCGCACAGCCGGTGTCGAAAGCGGAATACCGAGCGGTGCAGGGCTGGCCGGAAGAGGGAGCGGCGGCTGGCTGTTTTTGAGCGCATGAACCCGTCCGCATCCGGAAAAAACAGAGGCTGGAGCCTCCTTCCTCCCCGGCGACATTTGGTTTGAAAAATTGTACCTTTCAGCCGGATTGAATTGACTTTCTTCCAAAAGCGCGCTATCATAGGGCCATCGACAGCGGGGCGGCGAAAGCGTGCCCCGGAAAGGAAAGACGTATGCACGAAGACAAACATTCCAAAAAGCCATTGATTGTCTATTACATCGTCGCGCTGGTCGTGGTCATGCTGCTCAATGCGCTGCTGTTCCCGCAGATTCAGCGTTACAGCGTCAAGCAGGTGGAATACTCCGAGTTTCTGACGATGCTGGAGGAGGGCAAGATTGCCGAGGTCCAGATCAATGAGACGCAGATCGCCTTCGAGCCCAAGGAGCAGTATGTGGACGGCAAGGCGACCTACTACACCACCAACCGCGTGACGGCGGATGACAAGATCGTGGATCGCCTGCTCGAAGCGGGCGTGACGTTCGGGCAGGTCGTGCCCGAGGAGATGAGCCCGATTATCGAGTTCCTCGTCTCGTGGGTGCTGCCGCTTGTCATCTTCTATGCGCTCGGCTCGTTCATGTTCCGGCGGATGAGCCAGAGGATGGGCGGCAACTCGATGAGCTTTGGCAAGTCCAACGCCAAAATCTACGTCGAGGCGCAGACCGGCAAGACGTTTGACGATGTCGCCGGTGAGGACGAGGCCAAGGACGCACTGCAGGAGATCGTCGATTTCCTGCACGATCCGCAGAAGTACCGCGACATCGGCGCGAAGCTGCCCAAGGGCGCGCTGCTCGTCGGCCCTCCCGGCACGGGCAAGACGCTGCTGGCCAAGGCCGTCGCGGGCGAGGCGAAGGTGCCGTTCTTCTCGATTTCCGGCTCGGAATTCGTGGAGATGTTCGTGGGCATGGGCGCCGCGCGCGTGCGCGACCTGTTCAAGCAGGCGGGCGAGAAGGCCCCGTGTATTGTGTTCATCGACGAGATCGACGCGATCGGCAAGCGCCGCGACGGCCCCGGCGCGGGCGGCAACGACGAGCGCGAGCAGACGCTCAACCAGCTGCTCACCGAGATGGACGGCTTTGACGGCGGCAAGGGTGTCGTCATTCTGGCGGCGACCAACCGCCCGGAGATTCTGGACAAGGCGCTGCTGCGCCCCGGCCGGTTCGACCGCCGCATCCCCGTGGAGCTGCCCGACCTTGCGGGCCGCGAGGCGATTCTGCGTGTCCATGCCAAGGACGTGAAGGCTGATCCGGGCATCGATTACACGCAGGTGGCGCGCTCCACGAGCGGCTGCTCCGGTGCGGAGCTGGCGAACATCATCAACGAGGCGGCCATCGCCGCAGTCAAGGACGGGCGCAAGTCCGTCACCCAGCGCGATCTGGAGGAGGCCATTGAGACGGTCATCGCGGGCTATCAGCGCAAGAACGCCGTCGTCTCTCAGCGCGACAAGCTGACCGTCTCCTACCACGAGATCGGCCACGCGCTGGTGGCGGCGAAGCTGGAAAACGCCGCGCCGGTGCAGAAGATCACCATCATCCCGCGCACCTCCGGCGCACTGGGCTACACCATGCAGGTGGACGAGGAGGAGCGCCTGCTCATGACCCGCGAGCAGATCCTCGACAAGATCACGACCTTCTGCGGTGGCCGCGCGGCGGAGCAGCTCATCTTCGGGCGCATCACCAGCGGTGCGAGCAACGACATCGAGCAGGCGACCAAGCTCGCCCGCGCGATGATCACGCGGCTGGGCATGAGCGAAACCTTCGGCATGATGGCGCTGGAGACGCAGTCCGGCCAGTACCTCTCCGGCGACGCGAACCTCGTCTGCTCCGACCAGACGGCGGCGCGCATCGACGTGGAGGTCAAGCAGATCATCGCCGGGTGCTATGAGCGCGCCATGCGCATCCTGACCGACAACAAGGAGAAGCTCCACGAGGCGGCCAAGGTGCTGCTGGAGAAGGAGACAATCACCGGCATCGAGTTCATGGCGATTCTCGCGCCGAACCAGCTTCCCTCCCCGACGGAGAGTAGCGACGCGGCTGCGGAGTGAGCATGACCCTGAGAGGGGAGGCGTGAAGGATGCTTGCGCTTTGGTTGGCGTGGCTGCTCATCAATATCGTGACGTTTGCGCTCTACGGCGCGGACAAGCGGCGCGCCCGGCGCAGGCTGTGGCGCATCCCTGAGCGCGTGCTGCTGACGGCCACATGGCTGATGGGCGGCGTGGGCGCATATGCAGGGATGCAGGCCTTCCGCCACAAGACGAAGCACGCTGTCTTTCGCTATAGCGTGCCCACGGCGGCGATCCTTCAGCTAATCCTCATGGCGATGCTCAGCGGACAGCTGATTTAGATGACATAAAGAAATTCCGGCAGGCTCCAACAGAGGAGCGTCTGCTGGAATTTCTTGCTTTTTGGCGTATGATACTGTTTTGCGGCTAAAATCTAGCTTTGCAGAATCAGCCCCGTTTCAATCGTAGGATGCTTCGCATCCTGCTCTGAAACTGCTTTTTCTTTTGAACAATAAGGGAACATTGGGCTGCCAACCCGGGAAACCCGCATAGTCGCGCCAAAGGCGCTCCTTGCGGTTTCCAGCCTTCGCCTGCCTGATTCCGCCACAGGCGGCGGCAGGTTGCGGCTCCAAACCTGCTTGAGGGATTTCATTCCTCAAACTCCCTTCTTCGCTTCGCGCTTATATTCGAGCTTTTAAGTGCAAGACAGTATGAGATGCTATACTGTCGCAAATCATGGAGGGAGGAAGAAACGATGGAGATTCTGCAAAAAACCGCTGACGCGCGCGATCTGCCGCTGCTCAGGGACGATCTGTGCACGTTTTCCATGCTGCATAAAATTCTGTCGCAGCCCTGCGAGAAGACCGTGACCGACCATGCGCGCGTGATTCTCTGCCACAGCGCCGCGCCCTTTCCCGTGTGGGTCTGGCTGCCGCAGGATGCAGACGGGGACGAGCTGGCGCGGGCATACCGGCTGATGCGCGGGGGATTCCCCGGCTGCACGTTCAACGTGGGGCGCGCGCTGGGAGAGTATGCCGAAAAGCAGGGCATGGGCGTATCCATGCGGATGAACGCCTATGCCTGCGATGCGCTCAGGCCGCAGGGCAGGCGGGCGGCAGGGCACTTCTGTGTCGCTTCGATGGCCGATGCGCCGCTCGTCGGCGAGTGGATCGGGCGCTTCCGCGTGGAGTGCGGCCTCGGCGAGCTGTACGCGGAGGGTTGCCGCAGCGAGGCGGAGCGGATCATCGGCGACAAACGGCTCTTTCTGTGGAAGGATGCGGAGGGAACGCCGCGGGCGATGTGCAGTGTCCGGGAGGACGGCGACGCTGCGACGCTCGCGCTCGTCTATACGGAGGAAAACAGCCGGCGCAGGGGCTATGCCGCCAGCCTTGTGTGGGGTGTGACGCAGGCGCTTCTCGCCCAGCGTATCCGACCGATGCTCTACGCCGATGCGGATTATGCGGCCTCCAACGCGTGCTACCTGAGCGTGGGCTATGCACCGCAGGGCGAGATCTGGACGGTCGGCGACGGTCTGACGCCGTTCAGAAAGCAGAGCTGAGGCGGCGTCCGCCCG
>JALFHA010000090.1 GCA_022776785.1 Clostridiales bacterium
GTGGGCTTCAAAAGGCCGTTGAGGTGCTGCACCAGCGTCGATTTGCCGCTGCCCGTGTGGCCGATGAGGCCGATGAACTCGCCGTCCCCAATCGTGAGGGAGACGTCGTGCAGCGCGTGCGTCTCATAGGGGCCGCCTGCCATGTAGACGTAATTCAGCTTTTCAATGACAATCGACATACTTCCTCCACCATTTCCTCGACGGTCAGCACATCCGCGCGCACCTCCACGCCGTCCTGCCTGAGCCTGCTGGCCAGGTCGGTCATCGGGGGCACGTCCAGCCCCAGCGCGCGCACGCGCTCCACCTGCGAAAAGACCTCGCGCGGCGTGCCGGTCAGGGCGATTTTGCCCTCGTCCATGACGATGACATAGTCCGCCGTCGCCGCCTCGCTCATGTAGTGCGTGATGAGCACGACGCTGATGCCCTCCTCGCGGTTGAGCCGGTGGACGGTGCTCATCACCTCACGCCGTCCGCTCGGGTCAAGCATGGCGGTCGATTCGTCGAGAATGATGACGTCCGGCTTCATCGCGAGCACGCCCGCGATGGCCACGCGCTGCTTCTGACCGCCGGAGAGCATGTGCGGCGCCTTCTTGGCGTACTCGGTCATGTTCACCGCGCGCAGCGCGTCGTCGATGCGCACGCGGATCTCCTTGGGCGGCACGCCGTTATTCTCAAGGCCAAAGGCCACGTCCTCCTCAACCACCGTTGCCACGATCTGGTTGTCAGGGTTCTGGAAGACCATGCCCGCGTGCTGGCGGATGTCGAAGACCAGCTCGTCCTCGCGCGTATCCATGCCGCAGACCCAGACCGTCCCTCCGGCGGGGACGTACAGGGCGTTGAACAGCTTGGCGAGCGTCGATTTGCCGCTGCCATTGTGCCCGAGCACCGCCAGAAACTCGCCCTTCTTGACCCGCATGGATACGCCGTCCACGGCGTTTTTCTCCGCCTCGGGATAGGCGTAGGTCAGATCGCTGGCGATGATGCGATTCTCTTCCTGATTCACCAATGCTTGCGCTCCTTTGTTGCTATTTGCCTAAATCCTGCTTTGCAAAATCAGCCCCGTTTCAATCGTAGGATGCTGCGCATCCTGCTCTGAAACTACTGCCAATTATGACACCTTCAAGGGTACGTTGGGCTGCCGACCCGGGAAACGCGCATAGTCGCGCCAAAGGCGCTCCTTGCGGTTTCCATCCTTCGCCTGCCTGCTTCCGCCACAGGCGGCGGCAGGCTGCGGCTCCAAACCTGCTTGGGGATTTCATCCCCAAACCCCTTCATCGCTTCGCGCCTATACTCAAGCATTTACTCTGAAAGTCCCTCTGCAAAGCTTCGGCCTCGTCCTCAAAGCAATGGGACTTGCATCACTTGGTCGGTAATGCAACCGGCATCATGCCGGTTTAGAAGTATAACAGTATAAAACGCGGCGCCCGAAAGCTCGTCTTCGGGCGCCGCAAAAGGAAAAGCCGCCTTTTACCGTCTTCTTCCATCCAGACTGTGACTGTCGGTTCCGGAATTGCACCGGATCGCAGGGGACGCATGTCCCCCGTCGCGGACTATACCGCCGGTCGGGAATTTCACCCCGCCCTGAAGACTGTTTTGATTATAGCACAAAGCCCGCCGCTTGAAAAGGGCTTATGCGTTGAAGGTGACGACCTCCTCCTCGGGCTCTTCGCAGGGCTCGAGGGCGGTGACGTAGAGCACGGGGCCGACGCCCTTGTACTGGCGGCGCTCCTCAGCCTGCACGCGCGCGGTCACCATCTGCCACGTCTTGGGCGCGGGAATGGGCAGACCGTTCGCCTTGGCGATGAAGCCGACGAAGCGCACGTCCTCCGCGCAGCAGACCATCGCCATCCGGCCGGGGACGTACTCGTCGCGCCCGATGTTGCGCCCGCGGTAGATGTAGCCCTTGAAGCGAACGGTCTTGCCGTCGTAGTTCTCGGGGTTCTCCGACGCGTCGAGGTAGAAGATGCCGAAGTGCCTGTCCTCGATCTCGATGATGGGCGCATCCATGTCGTAGGGCGGGGGCATCCCCGCGCCGTAGTCCTCGCTGGTGCCGTCGTCGTTTTCAAAATAGAGCGAGGCGTTGGGGTTCATGCTGCGCACGTTGCGGTCACGGATGAGCTGGCGCGTCTCCTCCGTCGCGCGGTTGAAGACGACCATGTCCGCATCCGTGATGTGCTGGAGCATCCGCTGGCCCATGTTCTTGGCGTAGAGGTCGAACGTCTCCGCATTCACCGTGGTGATGATCTGGTAGACCTCAAGCACCTTGGGCGTGCGCGCGAGCGCCGCGTCCAGATCCCACATGCCGTTCATCTCCACGATGACGCGGTCGGGATGGTGCTTGCGCACGAAGGCGCGCAGGGTATCCTCGTTGTACTCGTCCTCGTCCTCGATGCACTCGACGACGGAGTGCGTTTTCTTCAGCAGCGCGGGCTCGTATTCCTCCATGCCCTCCTCGCACTGGATGATGAGCGAGTGCTCGTCCCGCGTGAAGCCCGGGTCGGCCAGCACGCTGGCGATGAAGGAGGTCTTGCCGCTCTCAAGGAAGCCCGCAAACAGATATACCGGAATTGCCATATCGTCCCTCCGCGCTTACACGCCGAAGAGCGTGCGCAGGCCGTCCTCTTTGAGCTTGCTGCCGATGACGCACAGGCGGCCCGTGACGTCCGCCGCGCCGCGGCGGATGTTCTGCTCACCCGGCGTGTAGTCGAAGTGAATCCAGCCGCCATCCTGCGCGCGCACGATGCCCTTGGCGCGCAGAATCACGCCGTATTCCTCGCCGTCCAGCTTCGTGAGGATCGCGGAAAGCTCGTCCTCCGTGAAAGCGCGCACCGTCTCCACGCCCCAGGACGCGAACACCTCGTCCGCGTCATGGCCGTGGTGATGGTGATGGTGGCCGCAGGAGCACACGCCATTCTCGTCATAGTGGTGGTGATGCTCGTGCTCATGCTCGTGGTCGTGATGCTCATGCTCATGATCGTGCTCATGATCGTGATGATGGTGGTGCCCGCAGCACTCCCCTTCCTCGTCGTCATGCTCATGATCGTGATGATGGTGATGACCGCAGCACTCCCCGTCCTCGTCGTCATGCTCATGATCGTGATGATGGTGGTGCCCGCAGCACTCCCCTTCCTCGTCGTCATGCTCATGATCGTGATGATGGTGGTGCCCGCAGCACTCGTCCTCGTCATCATCGTCATCATCGTCGTGCTCCGCCATCACCGCGGCAAGCATCTCAGATGCGAGGTCGCGGTCGTTCTCCATCGCCTCGAGGATCTGGCTGCCGGTCAGCTCATCCCACGAGGTGGTGATGATGCGCGCCTTTGCGTTGTGCTCGCGCAGCAGCGCCACGACGGCCTCCAGCTTCTCCTGCGTCATCTTCTGCGTGCGGGAGAGCAGGATGGTGCCCGCATACTCGATCTGATTGAGGAAGAACTCGCCGAAGTTCTTGACGTACATGCGGCACTTCATCGCATCCGCCACCGTCACGAAGCTGCCCATCTGCGCCTCGTCAAGCTCCTTCTCCACGCCCTCGACGGCACGAATGACGTCGGAGAGCTTGCCCACGCCGCTCGGCTCGATGAGAATGCGGTCCGGGTGATACTGCTCGATGACCTGATGCAGCGCCTTGCCGAAGTCACCCACCAGCGAGCAGCAGATGCAGCCGGAGTTCATCTCCGTCACCTGAATGCCGGCCTCCTTCATGAAGCCGCCGTCCACGCCGATCTCGCCGAACTCGTTTTCGATGAGCACAACCTTCTCGCCCGCAAGGGCTTCCTTGAGCAGCTTCTTGATGAGCGTGGTCTTGCCCGCGCCGAGGAAGCCGGAAAAAATATCAATCTTCGTCATGATGAACCACTCCTTTGCGGCACGATGGCCGCCAGACACAAAATCAGCCGGAAAACACGATTCCGGCTGACTATTGTACACCTTTTTTTCTTAAAATACAAGGATTTGCGCGAAAAAGTCAATGAAAGTCGGGTTTTCCGCGTTTACACCCGCGCCACGCCGCTCTCGCGCGCGGCCTTTGCCACGGCCTCGGCCACGGCGGGACCCACGCGCCGGTCAAACGCCTTGGGCAGGATGTAGTCCGCGCTGAGCTCCTCCTGCGAGACAAGCGCAGCGATGGCGCGGCTGGCAGCCATCTTCATCGCCTCGTTGATCTCGCTGGCACGGCAGTCGAGCGCGCCGCGGAAGATGCCCGGGAAGGCGAGCACGTTGTTGATCTGGTTTTTGTAGTCGCTGCGGCCGCTACCCACGACCATTGCACCGGCGGCCTGCGCCTCGTCCGGGTGAATCTCCGGTACGGGGTTGGCCATCGGGAAGACACACGCGCGCTCGTTCATGCTCGCGACCATCTCGCGCGTCACCACGCCGGGCGCGCTCACGCCGATGAACACATCCGCGCCGCGCATCGCGTCGGCAAGCGTGCCGGTCACATGGCGCGGATTGGTGATGCGGCTCATCTCCTCGTGCGCGGAGTTGAGCCCCTCCATGCCCTCGCAGATGATGCCGAAGCGATCCACGAGAATCAGATCCTTCACGCCGAGGTTGAGCAGGTGCTTGCCGATGGCTACACCGGCGCTGCCCGCTCCGTTGATAACCACGCGTGCCGTGCCCATCTCCTTGCCCACGACGCGCAGCGCGTTCATCAGCGCCGCCGCGACGACGACCGCCGTGCCGTGCTGGTCGTCGTGGAAGACGGGAATATCGCACAGCTCTTTGAGCCTGCGTTCGACCTCAAAGCAGCGCGGCGCGGCGATGTCCTCGAGGTTGATGCCGCCGAAGCTGCCGGAGATCAGGTAGATGGTGCGCACCAGCTCGTCCACGTCCTTCGTGCGCACGCATATCGGGAAAGCATCCACCCCGGCGAACTCCTTGAAGAGCACGCATTTGCCCTCCATCACGGGCATACCCGCCTCCGGGCCGATGTCGCCCAGGCCGAGAATGGCCGAGCCGTCCGTGATGACGGCGACCATGTTGGCGCGGCGGGTCAGTTCAAAGCTCTTGTCGTAATCGTCGCGGATGGCGAGACAGGGCTCGGCGACGCCGGGCGTGTAGGCAAGGGACAGCTCCTCGCTGTTGGTGACGTGCGCGCGGGGGGTGATTTCCAGCTTTCCCTTCCACGCATAGTGCATTTCAAGCGCCTTTTGACGAATATCCATGTCGCTTCTCCTTTTCCGGGCGCTGCGCGCGCCGCCTGCGTCCCATCATACGCGAAAAAGGCAGAAATTGCAATCCCCGCGCGGCAGGAAATCGCGCGATACGCGGGGAATAATCAGAAGGAGGGGATTTTTTCAGCAAACATGGGGGGAACAAAAGCCATGGGCGTTAGCCGCTTTAAGCTGGCAAGCACGCTTGCCCGGCTCGAGCACGACGGACTGCTGCCCGACGACGGGCCGACCTCCGTCTTTCTGAGCGACGGCCCCATCCGCCGCCAGCTTGCCGTCCTCTGCTGCGGCGATGAGGTGCGCGTGCGCACAAGCCGTCTGCCGTTTGTGCGGCAGCAGGTGTTCAGCAGGGCAAGGCTCAGATGCGTGGATGTCAGCAAGGGCCGGAGCTGATCGCTCCGGCCCCTGCACAGCCTGTCGCTGCAAGTCTGCTTACGCATCCTTGCATCGATAAGAGAACGATAAAACATCATGTCTCGCGCGCCCTACGGGCACACTCCAAATGATAGCAGAAGCGGCTTACAGCCGCTCCTCGCGGCGTACATGCCGCCGCTGCGGATTGCATATGAAGGGGCTTCGGCCCCTTCACGCATCCCCGGGGTTACTCTGACGGTGTTTCATGTGCAGGGGGAATCATTTGTGTGGATCAAGGGCATATAACAATCGTATAGCATGACACATATTGTTTGTTCGGAAGCAGGCGTGGGCACAGCCCACCGGAGGGAATTGCGATGGAAAAATGGGAAGGACTGCTGGAGGGCGCGGCCAAACCGCTCGCCGGACATCTGACGCTGGAGCGCGTGACCGCGAGCAAGAGCGGTGAGGAAATCACGGTCAGCTTTGCCTCAGATGTGCTGGTGGAGGAGGGGCCGTTTCTGGCCGTGCAGCGGGCGCTGCGCAGGAACTTTGCGCCCATCCGCGTCCATCTGA
>JALFHA010000378.1 GCA_022776785.1 Clostridiales bacterium
GCCGGTTGAGCCGGTCACGCCGGTTGAGCCGGTCACGCCGGTAGAACCGGTTACGCCGGTTGAGCCGGTCGCACCGGTCACGCCGACGCAGTTTGAGATTGAAACGGGTGTCAGCGACGGCGAGGTCTTTGTCAAGATCACGAACGCTGTGGACTGGGAACTGGAGGCCCGGCTGCTTGACAAGGCCACCGGCAATCAGGTGGGGCAGACGGCCTCCCGCATCGGCAACGGCCAGGTTTCGCTGGGCAAGCCCCAGAAGGGCAGCTACATCGTCACGGTGAGCTATGTCACGCCTGCGGAGGGCATCGCCGCGCGCGTGCAGGAGATCACGATTGACAAGGATCCCGAAATCCCCGCGGAGCCGACGGCTCCCACGGTTTTCCAAATCGAGGCGAGCGTGGAGACGGGCATGGATACCATCGCCGTCACCGTCACACAGGCGGACAACTGGCAGCTCTATGTTGCGCTGGACGATCTGGAGCCCAGAACCGCATACCCCGGCGACACGGTTCGCTTCACCGGCCTTGAAAGAGGCAGGACGTATGAGATTGAGGCGGACTATGTGAATGCCGTGCCCGGCGTGTCGCCGTTCCGCACGAGCGTGACGCTGCCCGCTGCCGACCCCATCACAGCTACTGCGACGGCCGGTGTGGAGCGCGTGGACGTCTCCGTGACCGCCGCCTCCGCGCTGCCCGTGCTGGTGACGCTCAAGCAGGGCGAAACGGTCAGGGGCAGCGTGGAAATCGCCGCGGGCACGGGCGCCATCGCCTTCACCGGCCTGGCTGCCGGTACCTACAGCGTGTCCGTCGATTACAAGACGCCGCAGGCGGGCGTCAGCCCGACCGTCATCGACGGGCTGAATGTGCTCGCCGGGCGCGCGGCCATCACCGATCTGGCCGCCGTGGCCGGGGAAAACCAGATCTCCATCACGGGCCGCGCGCAGCCGAACACGGATGTGACCCTGACGACCGAGCCCGCCTCCGCGGCGGCGATCGTCCGCGCGGACGAGAAGGGCAGCTTCACCGCCACCATCGTCTGCGCTGCGGGCACATACACCGCCGTCAACGCCCAGTATGGCGCGGAGACGGACACCCGCGTGACGCTCAAGGGCACCTTTGTCGTCACGGCTCCGGCGGTCAGGCCGACGCTCGAGGTCGATCCCATCGCCAGCAATGCGCTCACCGTCATCGCCAGGACGACCCCCGGCGTGAGGGTGAACCTCTCCACCGGCGACTACGCGCAGACGGTCACTGCCGACGCAAACGGCCTGATGCGTTACTCCCTGCCGCATACCTACGCCGTGGGCACGGTTATCACCTTCACCGTCAAGTACGGCGTGGACAACGTGCAGTCCTACCAGCAGACGGTGACGGTTGTCGCGCCGACGTACTATGACCTGCTCAAGCGCGGCACCGTCAGCTATGACGTCTACCTGCTGACGGGGCGCCTGCATGAGCTGGGCTATCCTGTCGATGTGAGCACGAGGTATACCGATGGCGTGGTCGCCGCGGTGCGCCTGTTCCAGCGCGCCAACGGCCTCGCTGTGGACGGCATCGCCGGTCAGGCCACGCAGGCGGCGCTCTACTCCCTGGCGGCTGTGCGCTACGGCGGCACAGGCGAGTATCCCACCCTCGTGCGCGGCGACCGCGGCCTCGCACTGATCTACACGCTCCAGCAGCGGCTCAAGGATCTGGGCTATTACTCCATCCGCGTGGACGGCATCTACGGCAGCGGCACGCAGCGCGCCGTGCGCTGGTTCCAGCAGGTCAACGGCCTGACGGCCACCGGCACCGCCGACAGCGTGACCCAGAAGCTGCTCTATTCCTCCGAGGCGAAGCCCGCCTCCGGCTGGCCCGGCGGCTCGTATGTTACGCTCTCACGCTCGAGCCGCTACAACGCGCGCGTCGTCACGCTCCAGCGCAGGCTCAAGGCGCTGGGCTACCTCAGCGGCTCGGTGGACGGCTACTTCGGCACGCAGACCTATCGCGCCGTGCGCAGCTTCCAGAGCCGCAACGGCCTGAGCGTGACCGGCGTGGCAGACCCCTACACGCAGGAGGTGCTCTACTCCGCCAGCGCCAAGGCGGCGGCAGGCTCGTCGGGCTCGTCGTCCTCCGGCTACAGGCTGCTGTACTGGGGCTGCCGCGGCGAGGCCGTGCGCAGGCTCCAGCAGGCGCTGCTCGACGCGGGCTACACGCAGGTGAAGAAGGCTGACGGCATCTACGGCCAGTGGACGTATGACGCTGTGCGCGCATTCCAGAGGGATCGCGGTCTGTCCGTGGACGGCATCGCGGGCAGGGATACGCAGAATGCCCTCTACGGCACGAGCTATTGATTTGAATCCCTCCACCCGTGAGGCATGAAACGGAGAAACCGCATGAAAAGAACGATTTTTACAGTCCTTTTTGCCGCGATTTCCGCCATGATGACCATCCCCTGCGCCGCTTTTGCGGCGCAGGGGCTTCGTGTTGTCTTTTACGATGTGGGCAAGGCTGATGCGGCGCTCATCGAAACGCCCGGCGGGGCGCGCATCCTCATCGACGCGGGCACGAACAAGGCGGGCAAGCAGCTTGCCGCGCGCCTTGAGCAGGAGGGCGTTCAGCGCATCGACCTGATGATTATCACGCACTTTGACAAGGATCACGTCGGCGGGGCGGACAAGATCCTCGAAAGCGTGGAGGTTGCCGGGGTGCTGATGCCCGACTACGACAAGGAGAGCAAGCAGCTTGAGCAGCTTGAGGAGGCGCTTGCCGCCTCGCCGGGGACGCGCGTGACGCGCATGGCTACCGGGACGGAGGCGGCTTTCGAGCTGGACGGTGCACAGCTTCGCGTCACCGCCGCGCATGAGACTGACTACGGCCCGGACGAGGAGAACGACTTTTCGCTGTGCACATGGCTGACCTACGGGCAGACGCGCTTCCTGTTTCCCGGCGATGCGGAGGACGCGCGCCAGCGGGAGATCCTCGCCGAGGGGGACGTCGCCTGCGATGTGCTCAAGGCACCATATCACGGGCGCTGGGTCGGCGCGAGCGGGGAATTCCTGACGGCTGCGTCGCCGCGCATCGCGTTCATCACGGAGAGCGACGAGGAGCCCTCTGACGGGCGGGCTGCGGCGCTGCTTGAGCAGCTGGGCTGCGCGGTGTACAGCGCAAGGGACGGCGACCTGACGGTGATCTCCGACGGGGAAAATGTGCAGGTCGCAGACAGAGGCATATAAAAACCGGCATGATGCCGGTTGCATCACCGACCAAGTGACGTAAGTCCCGTTGCTTTGCGACCGAGTCCGGAGCTTTGCAGAAGGACTTACAGAGTAAACCGGCATGATGCCGGTTGCATCACCGACCAAGTGACGTAAGTCCTGTTGCTTTGTGGTCGAGTCCGAAGCTTTGCAGAAGGACTTACAGAGTAAATACATCAGAGGAAAGGAAGCGCATCACTATGAACGGCATGCTTTGGTACGGCGCGGACTACAACCCTGACCAGTGGCTGGACAGACCGGATATCCTCGCGCGCGACATCGAGCTGATGAAGAAGGCGCACATCAGCGTCGTGTCGCTGGGCATCTTCGCGTGGAGCGCGCTGGAGCCCGCCGAGGGCGATTACCGGCTCGACTGGATGCAGGAGGTCATCGACCGCCTGTGGGCGGCGGGCATCCGCGTCGATCTGGCGACGCCCAGCGGCGCGCGCCCGGCGTGGCTGGCGCAGAAATACCCCGAGGTGCGCCGCGTGAATCCCGACCGCGTGCGCCAGCTCTTCGGCGACAGGCAGAATCACTGCTACACCTCGCCCGTCTACCGCGAGAAGGTGCGCGCCATCGATCAGGCGCTGGCGCGGCGCTTCGGCCGCCATCCGGCGGTGGTGATGTGGCATATCTCCAACGAGTTCGGCGGCGAGTGCCACTGCGAGCTGTGCCAGCAGGCCTTCCGCGACTGGCTGAGGGAGAAGTACGGATCGCTGGACGCCATCAACCGCGCGTGGAACACGGCGTTCTGGTCACACACCTACACCGACTTCTCGCAGATTGAGAGCCCCGCGCCGCAGGGTGAGAGCGCCATGAACGGGCTGATTCTCGACTGGAAGCGCTTCGTCTCCCACCAGACGACGGACTTCATGAAGTGGGAGCGCGACTGCGTGCGCGAGATCGTGCCGGAGGCGAAGGTCTGCGTCAACATGATGTACCGCTTTGACATGATCGACTACTTCGAGATGGGCAGGGAGATCGATCTGGCGAGCTGGGACAGCTACCCCACCTGGCACAAGCCCACGCAGACCTTCGAGGAGACGGCCATCGACACCGCGATGATGCACGACCTCATCTACTCGGTCAAGGGCCAGCCGTTCTGGCAGATGGAGTGCACCCCCAGCATGACCAACTGGCAGGGCGTGAGCAAGGTCAAGAAGCCGGGGGTCAATCTCTTCTCCGGCCTGCAGGCGGTGGCGCACGGCGCGGACGGCGTGCTCTACTTCCAGTGGCGGCAGAGCCGCGGCGCGTTCGAGAAGTTCCACGGCGCGGTCGTCGCGCACGACGGGCGGGAGGACAACCGCGTCTTTGCGGAGGCGGCCAGGCTCGGCGCGCTGCTTGAGCAGCTTGCGCCAGTCGCCGGGGAGCGCAAGGAAAAGCAGGCCGCCATCGTCTTTGACTGGAGCGCCAAGTGGGCGCTGGAGGGCTCGCAGGGCCCGCGCAACAAGGGGCTGGGCTACTGGGAGGAAATCACGCGGCACTATGCGGCGCTTTCGCGCCTGGGCGTGAATGTGGACTTCGTAAACGAGGATGCGGAGCTCTCCGGCTACAGGCTGGTCGTCGCGCCGATGCTTTACATGCTGCGCGAGGATTTCGCCGCGAAGCTGCGAGCGTTCACCCAAAACGGCGGCACGCTGGTCGTCACCTACTGGAGCGGCGTGGCGGACGACACCGACCTGTGCTATCTGGGCGATACGCCGCACGGCCTGTGCGACGTGCTGGGCCTGCGCCGGCTGGAAATCGACGGCATGTACGACGGCGAGACGCGCCGCTGCATCCCCGCCGAGGGCTCTCCGCTGGCGGCGTGCACCTGCGGCACGCTCTGCGAGGTCGAGGCGCTGGAGGGCGCAAGGCCGCTGCTGCTCTACGATGAGGACTTCTTCAAGGGCCATGCGGCTGCGGCGGTCAACGACTTCGGCGCGGGCCGGGCGTATACCCTCGCCTCCCGCTTTGAGGAGGGCTTCTACCTGCCGTTCTACCGCGGCATCTGCGAGGGGCTGGTTACGCGCGCATGGCCTGACGAGCTGCCCGCCGGGATGCTCGCCGTGCGCCGCGGGCGCTTCATCTTCCTGCAGAACGCCGCTGATACGCCGAACCGCGCGGGCGATGTGGAGCTGCCCGCCTACGGCACAGCCGTGTTCGAGGATGGAAAGCGGATCCTGTAAGGAGATCATTGCTTGGGGGATGGACGATAGCTTTCGTTCATCTCCCGTTTCTTTTTGGATTTTTCACAAGAATTGGAAGCATTAGAAAAAACAGACAAAAATCGTGCAAGAATTGTCAGGCTTTCCGCGTCTTTTGGAATAAATAGGTAAACGCACAAAAACCCCGCGCAGGCGGGGCTGACGGGAGGCATGGACATGTTCAGCTTTGGAGCGGCGGCTTTTTCACAGCTATTTTCACAGCCGGCAAAGCGCGGCCGCGCGCAGGCGAAGGCGACCGGCAGCGAGACGGCGACGCTGCGCGCGCTGGTGGACGTGGGGGAGAGTGTCGTCTCGAATGTGCACGTCATCTATTCCCGTGTGCGGCTGTACCTGTGCGTGACGATGGAGGTCAAGCCCGAGGCGCTTGCTGCTCAGGCGGAGGCTGACAGGCGCACGGCAGCGGGCATGTTTGAGGTGGATGAAAACTGGAGCGCTGCGGAGGTCAACGCCCGCTGGGCGCGGCGCGCCGTGCTCACCGACGGCGAGGGGAATCCGCTCGACGCGGCGATGGCCGGGGCGCGCGGCGTGACCGACGTGGGCGCGAAAGAGGTGTTTTTTGAGTATAACGCGATGGAGAGCTATCCCGAGCGGATGTATCTTGCGGCGGATGGGATTCGCGTCCGGGTGAGGTGAGGGGGCAGCTCGTCGGATGGTACGCGCCTTTTGGATGCAGAAGGACGGCCAAAAGCGCCGCGCATATGGGTGAGAACCATAGGACGGTGAACAGCCACAGTGGCTTGCTCTGCTGTGGCTGCTCTTGTATTCTGATTTGGTATGTGATAGGATGGAGCTGAACAAATCGGAATTTATGGAGGAATAGAATAACATGAAAAAAGAGAGAGTTTTAACTGAAAAAGAAGAACAGAGAAAATGCGCATTTGAAGAAAAAGCGGAGAAACTTATTTCGGAAGGATACACACAGAAAAATCTTATCATTGGTGTGGTTCAGGCAAATATCTTAGCAATAATTATAATGCTTCCATTTGCGATTGTTCTGGGATATATAGGGTGCCTGGTGGGAAATGGTAAGTATCAGGAATTTAACATAATTGATATAGGATTGTTTTTTGTGTTAATGATCGTGTTGATGGTAATTCACGAATTAATACATGGTATTACATGGGGATTATTTGCTGAAAATCACTGGAAAGATATTGAATTTGGTATTATATGGAAAATGTTAACGCCATATTGCACCTGCAAAAGTGCACTGACAAAACTACAATATATAATCGGTGGTTTAATGCCAACATTAATTCTCGGATTTGGGTTGGGACTGGTTGCGATCATTATAGGGAATATGCTACTATTTCTTTTAGCTGAACTTATGATATTTGGTGGAGGCGGTGATTTTTTGATCGCTGGCAAATTACTTATGTTCCGTACAAAATATAAAGATTGTATTTATATGGATCATCCAACAGAATGTGGTTTGGTTGCATTTTATAGATAATATATTCAAGGCATTGGAAGTTGGTAACTTCCGGTTTGACAAAGGAGAGAATCAATGCGATATACATACATTCAGGTACAGCCTATTCGGCAAAAAGGTGAAGATGTTCCGTGAACGGCAAATGGGTATTGTTGTCGAAAAAGAACCCGATGCTGTCTGCGTGTATGGCATGGATGAAAACTACCGTATTCTGTGTGCCGTGCCTCTGTGCCATCCCAAATTCTTAAAGGGTGCAGAATATGTCATCGAATTCGACGAGGAAGATTGTGCCAGGGTTTGCGTAGGAGAATTGCAAATCGTGATCGATTATTCCAGAAAGAAGTGCATGAATAACAAAGCTCTCAAATGCTATGGTTCGGATGTATGGGGACAGGATGTCCAGATTGCGTGGAGCGAGGTCTGATACTATTTTGCGGCTAAAATCTAGCTTTGCAGAATCAGCCCCCGTTTCAATCGTAGGATGCTTCGCATCCTGCTCTGAAACTGCTTTTTCTTTTGAACAATAAGGGAACATTGGGCTGCCGCCCAAACCTGCTTGAGGGA
>JALFHA010000385.1 GCA_022776785.1 Clostridiales bacterium
GTAACCGTCAAGGACAGCACCGAGAACTGGTATCTCTCCTGGACGATCAACCGCCAGCCGCAGTTCAAGTCGCAGGACAAGAACATGGTGCTGATCTGGCTCTATGCCCTGAACACCAACAAGTCGGGCAACTATGTGAAAAAGCCCATGCGCGAATGCACCGGCGAGGAGGTCTGCCGGGAGTGGCTCTACCACATCGGCGTGCCGGAGGAGCGGATTGACGCACTGGCGGCGGATGCCTGCAACACCACGACCTGCTTCATGCCCTACATCAACGCCTTCTTCCAGCCAAGGAAGAACGAGGATCGCCCGCACGTGGTGCCGGATGGCTCCGTCAACTTCGCCTTCCTCGGCCAGTTCACGGAGACGCCCCGCGACACCATCTTTACCATCGAGTACTCGATGCGCACGGGCATGGAGGCAGTCTACACGCTGCTGAACGTCGATCGCGGCGTGCCGGAGGTCTGGGGCAGCAAGTATGACGTGCGCGAGCTGCTGCGCGCCTGCTACTACGCCATCGACAAGAAGCCGATCACGGACGTGAAGCTGGGCTTCATGGAGCACGAGCTGCTGCGGATTGTGCTCAAAAAGGTGAAGGGAACGGACATTGAGCTCCTGCTCAGGGAGAGCGGGCTGATTGAGTGAGTATTCGGGAGATAAATGCGAGCCGTGCCTGGGGAACGAATGCCCCGGGCACGGCTCGTGCTCTTTTGGTTAACCGTCCAGCCTCCATCCCCAATCCCCGTGGTAGATCATCTGCCGGGTCATGCCGCCGTCGATGTAGATGTTGTTTTCGCCGGTGATGAAGCCTGCCTTGTCCGAGCAGAGGAACAGCACCATATGGGCGATGTCCATGGGATTGCCCACCCGACCGGCCGGCTGCTGCGTGGCATCCGGCCCTTCGTATGTCCTGTACGCCGTGTCGATCCAGCCGGGCGAGATCGAATTGACGCGCACCTGACCTGCGAGGCTGACGGCGAGCGCGTGGGTCAGCGCCGCAATCCCACCCTTGGCGGCGGTGTAGCTTTCGGTCTGCGGCTGGCTCATGCGGTCCCTGGACGAGGAGATGTTGATGATGACGCCTCCGGGAGCGAAGTGCTGAGCAAATAGCTTGCTCAGATAGAACGGCGCCGTGACGCCGACCGACAGCGCGTACTGGAATTCCTCGTAGGTGCATGCGTTAATGCCTTTCATCAGCGGCAGGGCGTTGTTGATGAGGAAGTCGATATGCCCGTGTTTGTCCAGAACGGACTGGGCAAAGGCTTCCAGCGTCTCCTTTTTGCTGATGTCTCCGACGTAATGTTCGCCCGGCGCGATATCGATGATCTCCACCGCCGCGCCCTCACCCCGGAAGGCTTCGGCAATCGCCTTTCCGATGCCGTGCGCGCCGCCCGTGATGACGGCGACTTTTCCTGCAAAGGCTGCGTTCATGGTTTTTTCTCCCTCTGTGCTTCAATAGAAGCATGAAAACCGGAATTTATATAATCGGTGTGCCTATGCGCTTATCCATTCTCCATTGCGGAGGATTTCCATCGTCAGCCCAGTATTCATCCATTGACACAATTTTATCATTCGCTGTTCTTATGAATGACACCACATGGAAATATGCACTTCTAGCGGTCGAGCGTCTCATTGACAAAGCGCACGCCTTCCTTGTTGACATACATGGCGTCGCCGTCGTTGCCGACGGTGTTCTCCGTGGAGGCGCTGATGGGATCGGCGTTCGGGAAGAGCATGATGTCATCCATCATCTCCAGCACAGCACCGACATTCTGCGCCATGATGATGCCGTCGCCCGTGGTGCCGGCACAGTTGGTCGTCTTGATGTCCGGGCTCAGGCCCTCCCACCTCGTGTTGTACTGCATCACCATGTCGATGTTGGCTGCGAAGCCGCCCGTTGCCAACACCACGCCCTTCTCCGCGTCAATCGCAAGGGACTGCTCTTCCACAGTCCTGCGCGGGATGCGCTCCAGCGCCGTGTCGGAGAGCGGGGGGTTCCTTGTGCTCCACGACCGTCACGGACTCAATCGCATCCTCGCTGACGGTCACCTCGACCACAACTGGGCCATTCTTACCGTTTTCACTGACGCCACGATAGGTTCCCGGGGCATACTGTGCTTCTGCTGCGCCGACTCCCGCGCAGCATGCCAGCGCGAGAACAAGCAGCGCGCCGGTCATCTTCTTCCATGTTTTCAAGACTCTTTCTCCTTTCCGGATGATAGGAAAAGTATAAAGTCCAAACATGGTGTGAGGTCAAGGAGATGTGGCTTTTTGGTACTATTAAAGCACAAACTTTATCAAACCAGATAGGGGTTGTGCTTGTTTTTATTATAATGAGATGGATACGGTCTGACGAGGCCGCTTTTGGGTTATGCACCCGGAATAAAAAGTGTCAGCCGCCCATCTTGTTATAATGATTCGCTTAAGCAGGTTGGA
>JALFHA010000203.1 GCA_022776785.1 Clostridiales bacterium
AAACCCGCCAAGGGACTTCGCCCCGTGACCCCGCCATCGCTTCGCGCCTGTTATCCCAACTCTTTATCAAAGATCAGTATTACATCGCCTTAATGACCCGCTCATTGATGCGGCGATGGAAGATGCTGCTCAGCAGCAGCGAGAATAGCTCCGCGACGACAAACGCCCACCAGATCATCGTGACGTTGCCCGTCAGCCTGCCGATGAGGTAGGCGCAGGGAATCAGCACAAAGAGCTGGCGCACGAGCGAGACGATCATCGAGTACACGCTGTAGCCCAGCGCCTGGAAGACCGACCCGCAGCCGATGCAGAAGCCCGCAATCGGGAAGCTCAGCGAGATGATGCGCAGCGCAGGCACGCCGATGCGCAGCATCTCCTCCGACGCATCGAAAATCGCCAGCAGCCTGTCCGGGACAGCGTGGAACAACAGCGTGCCCACTACCATGATGGACATCGCCGTGACGATGGAGTAGCGGATGGCTTTTGTCATGCGGTCCGGACGGCGCGCGCCGTAGTTGTAGGCGACGATGGGCACCGTGCCGTTATTGAGGCCGAAGACCGGCATGAACACGAAGCTCTGGAGCTTGAAATACACGCCGAACACCGCCACCGCCGTCGCGGAAAACGCGATGAGGATCTGGTTCATCAGGAACGTCATCACCGAGCCGATGGACTGCATGATGACCGACGGCACGCCGATGGCGAGAATCCGGCGGATCGTCGCGCCGTGCACGCGGAAGCCCTTCATGCTGATGGAGACCTCCGGGTTCATGCGGATGTTCATGACAAGGCCCATCGCCGCAGCCACCCACTGGCCGATGAGCGTCGCCAGCGCGGCGCCTGCCACGCCCATTTTGGGCATTCCCAGCAGGCCGAAGATGAAGATCGGGTCGAGGATGATGTTGATGATCGCGCCTGTCGCCTGGCTCACCATCGTGAGCATCGTGCGGCCCGTGCTCTGCAAAAGGCGCTCAAAGAGAATCTGCATGAACAGGCCCAGCGAGCCGACCATCACGATGCGGGTGTAGATCACGCCGCTGTCCACGATCTCGGCGATGTCGGTCTGCGCGCGGAAGAACGGCTCCACCACCGTCAGCCCGCCGATAACGAACAGCGCCGCGGAAACCGTCAAAAGCAGGATGCCGCTCGTCGCCGCGCGGTTCACGCCCTTTTCATCCTTCGCCCCCAGCGCGCGGGAAAGCACGGCGTTCAGGCCCACCCCGAGGCCCGCCGCCACGGCGATCATCAGGTTCTGCACCGGAAAGGCCATGCTCAGCGCCGTCAGCGCAGCCTCGCTGATGCGCGCGACGAACATCGAGTCCACCACGTTGTACAGCGCCTGCACCAGCATCGAAATCATCATCGGCAGGCTCATCGAAAACAGCAGCCTGCCCACGGGCATGACGCCCATCTTGTTTTCCGCAGCGGTGTTTTCCGTTCGCTGCTCCATCTTCTTCTCCATATTTCCTCCATCCGTTCATTCATGCGCCCAGCGCGCCTTCATTTCTCCACAAGCCTTTATTGTAATGCACGCTTTATATTGTGTCAATCATTTTGGCACAGATTCCATGCGCGCTCTGAGAAAAGCTTTCGGGCTTTTTTCGTTCAACGGGCGCATAAAAAGGCCGCTCTCCTGCCCTCGAGGGGGAAAGCGGCCTCTGATACTGTTTTGCGTCTACAATCTCACTTTGCAGATTCAGACCCGTCTCAATCGTAGGCCGCTTAGCGGCCTGCTCTGAGACTACGTTATCATGGAAGAGCTTGGGCTGCCGCCCAAACCCGCTTGGGGCTCTGCCCCAAACCCTGCAAGGGATTTCATCCCTTGACCCTTCTACGCTTCGCTCTTATATTCAAGCCTTTAGACGCAAAACAGTATGAAGCCTTCTGTGTACCTTATCTCGTCAGCATGTAGATGATCGTCACGCACAGGCCGAGAGCGAAGAGGATCAGCCCATAGCTCATCGTGTGCGTCGCCCGGCTGATAAAGTCGATCAGTCCGTCCCAAAGGCCCGCGAACAGGCCGGTGAAATGGTGCTCAACCGGCCGGCCGCGCAGCACGGTCTGGTTCAGGCCCTCGGTCACGCCGTCCGCACAGGTACCCACAGCCGCCGTAACGCGATTGCCGACGGTCTCCCGCTCCCTGTGCTGACTTACGCCCAGCACAGTCTTTGCCAGCAGGTAGGCGGCTGCGTCGGTCACCACGCCGCAAACGCGCGCCACGAACGTGCCCAGCACCGTCAGCGCGCGGATGACCGGCACAAACACATGCTTCTCGAGCACCGGCTCGCTGCCCAGCGCGGCAGCCGAGCCGCCCGCGCGCAGCAGCAGGCCGATGGCCGGGCGATATGCGCGGTCCTCGATGTCCATCCAGGCGGGCCACAGATCCGCATAGACGCGGATATCCGTTTCATTCACGCGCTCGGGCCTCGTCAGCAGCGGGCGAATGAACAGCAGATATACCAGCACGCCGATCGTCAGCGAGATGCACGCGCCCGTCAGGTTCGTCAGCGAGAAGTAATGCACCGCGTGCGCGGGCGCCGCAGCGTGCAGGAAGCCGCCCGCAAAATCCGCGATGGCGTCCATCGTCACGTTCGGGCAAACGCCCAGCACGGGCACCAGCAGCGCGCTCGCCGTCAGCGCCACGGCGGACAGCGGGCTCATGTAACGCTTCATCCCATCGTAGCGGGGCTGCTCCGTCGGGTGCTTCTGCCAGAACAGGCAGATGTAGAGCTTAATCATGTACGCGCCCGTCAGGCCGCCGGAGAAGAGGTAAATCCACTCCGCGCCCTTGTACACGAGGCTCAGCGCGCCCATGCCCTCCTCGGCCAGCAGCGCCGCATATTCCACGATGCCCTCATGAATCAGCGTCTTGGAGACGTAGCCGGAGAACAGCGGCACGCCCATCAGGCCGAACGCCCCCATCAGGAAGGCGAAGTGCAGCAGCGGCTTGCCGCGGCCAAAGCCGCGCACGTCGTTGAGATTCAGCTTGTGCAGGTTCATGTAGACCACGCCCGCCGCCATGAAGAGCACCAGCTTGAACAGCGAGTGATTGAGCATGTACAGCAGCGCGCCGCGCGCCGCCAGCGCGTTCTCCTCCCCCAGCAGGCAGCTCATGGCGATGCCCGTGAGGATGAAGCCGATCTGCGACATCGAGGAACAGGCCAGCGTGCGCTTGAGGTTGACGGAGAACACGGCCAGCACCGCGCCGCCGAGCATCGTGATGAGCGCCAGCACGAGCAGCATGTTGCCCCACGCGCGGCTCTCGCGGAAGATGTTCGCGGAGACGGCGATCACGCCGAACACGCCGGACTTGGTGAGGATGCCGGAGAGCAGCGCGCTCGCCGGGGCCGGGGCCACCGGATGCGCCTTCGGCAGCCAGATGTGCAGCGGGAACATGCCCGCCTTCGCGCCGAAGCCAAAGAGGATGCACACGCCTGCCGCCCAGAGCACGCCCTTGTCCGGGCAGGCCTCCGCCGCCGCATAGAGCGCATCGATGCGCAGCGTGCCCAGCGCGTGCTCCAGCAGAAACAGACCCATCAGCATCACCATGCCGCCGATGATCGCCACAGCGAGATACGTCTCCGCCGCGCGTAGCGCTCCCGGCGTCTCATCGTGCGCCACCCATGTGTAGGAGGTGAAGGACATCACCTCAAAAAAGATGAATGTCGTGAACAGGTCCGCCGAGAGGAACACGCCCAGCGTCGCGCCCAGCGTCAGCAGGTAGAACAGGTAGTAGCGGTTGCGGTTGCGGTAGTGGTGCGCGAAGTAATCGCGGCTGAGCATCGAGGTCGCCAGCCACATCACGCCAGCCACCACGGCGTAGAGCGCGCGGAAGCCGTCCAGCATGAAGGACAGCCCCTTTCCGCAGAAGCCGGGAATCTCCAGCGTGTACGTCGCGCCGCACGCCACGCCCACGAGCAGCGCCGCACACACCAGCAGCGTCACCGCACAGGAGGCGATCACCGCCAGGTCGCGCAGGCGCTTGTCCCTGCGCCCGAGGAGGTAGCACCCGATGGCCGCCGCCATGGGGAAGAAAACCGGAAATGCGAGCATCGTCTCTCCCCTCCTCACATCACGCCCGCGGCAATCGCCGCAAGGCTTTGTACAATCGGCTCGGAGAACAGGCCGCAGAGCAAGATGGCCGCGCAGAGCACCGCCAGCGGCAGCTTCATCCGCCACGTCGGGTCGCAGCGCTTACCGATTTCCACGCCGTTTCCCGGCTCAAGCGGCCGGAAGTACATCGCAAAGGACACGCTCATCAGGTAGATGGCCGTCAGCACGGCGGAAATGAGAATCGCCGCCAGCCCGATGTACCCCGCCGGAATGCCCAGCACAGACGGGGTCGCGCTGCCCAGCGCCGCCATGCCGATGAGCCACTTGCTCACGAAGGCGGGCAGGCCCGGCGTGCCCATCAGCGACAGCGCCGCCAGCGTGTACACCGCGCAGACCACCGGCATCACGCGACTCAGGCCGCGCAGGCTCTCCACCTGCGTGCGCCCGGTCTTCACCAGCACGGCGCCCGCACAGTAGAACAGCGTGATCTTGATGAGCGCGTGGAACATCATGTGCGCCAGCGCGGCGGTCAGGCCGGAGGCGCTCATCAGGCTCGTAGCCAGCACGATGTAGGACAGGTTGGAGATCGTCGAATATGCCAGCCTGCGCTTGAAGTGGTGCTCCCGCACAGCCATCGTCGAGCCATAGACGATGGTGACGGAGGCCAGCAGAATGGCGATGGTCTGCGCCGCCGTGCCGCGCAGAAGCTGCGCGCCCACGGAGAAGTACGTCATGCGGATGATGGCGAACGCGCCCGCCTTGACGACGGCCACCGCGTGCAGCAGCGCCGTCACGGGCGTGGGCGCCACGGAGGCGGAGGGCAGCCACGCGTGCGTCGGGAAGACCGCGGCCTTCACGCCGAAGCCCACGAACATGCACAGGTAGCCCGCCTGCAAAAGCACCGGATGCTCGCTGGCAAACGCCTCGCCCATCACGCCGCCCTGCACGAACGCACCGCCCCCGCCGAAGCAAGTGACGATCATCACGCCGATGAATGCCAGCGCCGCGCCGAAGAAGGAATACATCATGTACTGATGGCCCGCGCGGATCGCCTCCGGCTTTGTGCCGTGCATCACCAGCGGCAGGGTGGACAGCGTCAGGAACTCGTAAAAGACGTAGAGCGTCATCAGGTTGGCCGCCATGCTGATGCCCAGCGTCACGCCGTAGGTGATGGTGTAGAGCGCGAAGAAGTGGTTCTCCCCGCCCTCGTGCTCCATGTATTCAAACGCATAGAGCGTAGCCAGCGGCCAGAGGAAGGCCACGATGGCCGTGAACACGCCGCCCACGCCGTCGAGCATCAGCGTGAGGTTGAGCGTATCGGTCAGCAAAAGCAGCGTTTGGCTCTGCCCGCGCCGCATCAGCAGGCACAGCAGCACCAGCAGCGAGGTGGCGAGCGTCACGCCCTCCACATACAGCTCCCTAGCGCGCTTTGTGCGCAGGGGCCGGGCCAGCATCGCAAAACCGGCGGCGATGGGAAAGATCACAGCAAGACTCAGCATCTTTATCTCTCCTTACCGCCGTCACAGCACGGCCGCGACGACATGGGCAATCACGTTCATCAGCGGCTGGGCCAGCACGCCCGTGAGCACCACGCCCACCGCCAGAATCAGCATCGGCACGAGCATGAGCCGTCCGCCCTCCTTGTTTTCAAGCGAGGCGTAGTCGTAATCCGAGCCGGGGAAGAAGCCGTTGATCGTCACCGGCAGCAGGTAGGCCGCCGTCAGCAGCGCGGAGACGATGAGCACCACCGGGCCGATGACGCTCAGCGCGCCCATGCCGCTAGAAAGCGAGCCCGTGGCGAGCTGCCACTTGCTGACAAAGCCGCCCGTCGGCGGGATGCCGATCAGGCCCAGCGAGGCGATGGTCCAGCACCACGTCGTCACCGGCATTTGCTTGCCAATGCCACGCAGGTCGCTCACCTGCGTCTTGCCGGTCTGGTGGATGATCGCACCGGCGCAGAGGAACAGCGCGTCCTTGATGGTGGAGTGCGCCACGACGTGCAGCAGCGCGCCGGAGAACGCCGCCGGCACCATGCAGGACAGGCCGAAGAGCACATAGCTCACCTGAGAGACGGTGGAGTAGGCCAGCCGCTTCTTGAGCAGCGGCTCGCGATAGGCCAACATCGAGCCCATGAACACCGTGATGAGCGTGAGCACCATGAACGCCGTCTGCACCCATGTGCCGCGCAGCGCCTGCGGGCCCACGAGGAAGTAGATCACGCGCACGATCGCCAGCACGCCCGCCTTGGTGATGACGCCGGAGAGCACCGCCGAGGCCGGGGCCGGGGCGACCGGGTGCGCCGTGGGCAGCCAGCCGTGCATCGGGAACATGCCCGCCTTCGTGCCGAAACCGAGGATCACCAGGAACGTGATGACGAGCAGCCCCGGCGTCACCGCGCCGGAGAGCGGTGCCACGCCGCCCGCCGCGAAATCGACCGTGCCCAGATAGTAGGTGAAGAAGAAGATGCCCATCAGGCCCAGCATCGCGCCGAAGATCGAGTAAATGAGGTATTTTACGCCCGCGGCGACGGCCTGCGGCGTGCGCTCATGCACCACCAGCGGCACGGAGAGCAGCGTCATCAGCTCGTAGAAGACGTAGAGCGTCACCATCGAGCCGGCGAAGCACTGCCCCACCAGCGCCGAGAGCACCGTCAGGTTGAACGCCTGAAAGCTCGCCTCGTGCTTGTCATGCCCGAGGTAGTCAAGCGCAAACACCGCCGCCAGCAGCCACATCACGCACATGAGCACGGCGAAGATGCAGCCCACCGCGTCCACACGCAGGAAGATGGCAAGCGTCGGGGTCATGCGCAGCAGCGTCAGCTCCAGCCCCTGCGCGCGGCACAGCAGCAGCACCAGCAGCAGCTCGACGGCCAGCGCACCGCAGGCAAAGCGGGCGCGCAGCGGGCGGCTCCCGCGGATGGCGGGCACGCAGTAGAGCGCGATGCCCGCCAGCGCTGGCAGAAAGATCGCAACAATCAGCAGTACATTCATGAGTTCGTTTCCTCCGTCCCTTTTTCTTGTCTGCTTCCGGCGCGCTTACGCGAAGCGCGCGAGGCCGTCGGCCAGCGCCGCCAGAATATCCCTTGCGAAGAAGCCCAGAATCAGGTTGAGTGCGATAAAGCCGATGAGCCCGACGGCAGCCAGCGCACCAATGCGCACAGCCTGTCCCTGCTGCCCATCCCTGCGGGGGATGAACAGCTCCGTGGCCGTGCCCAGGAAGTACTGCGCGTTGAGCAGCGTGGAGATCGCCAGCACGGCAAGCGCCACTGCCGTGTGCCTGCCGCCCGCGGCGAGCGCCTCGTTGGCCAGCAGCAGCTTCGTCATAAAGACGCTCAGCAGCGGGATGCCCACCAGGTTCGCCGCGCCCAGCGTAAAGGCCGAGGCCGCCAGCGGGCTGCGGTAGAAGCATCCGCGCAGGTCAGCGCGCAGGTGCGTGCCGCCGCTGGCCTCGTCCATCTCCGCCGAGGAGATGAAGAGCATGGATTTTGTCGCCGAGTGCGCGACCACATGCCACAGCGCGCACAGCACGCCGCCCACGCTGCCCATGCCCAGCGCCAGATAGATGTAGCCGATCTGCGCCACGGACGAGTAGGCGATCATCATGCGGGTGGTCTTTGCGCGCACGGCGTTGATGGAGCCCATCACCATGCCAAAGGCGCCAAAGACGAAGAGCACGTCGCACACGCCGAGGGAGACGATGACGTCCAGCCCGAACACGCGCATGTAGACCTTCACCAGCAGAAAGATGTAGCCCTTGGACACGATGCTCGAGAGGATGGCCGAGGCCGTCGGCGTGGAGTTGGAATACGCGCCGGGCAGCCAGGTGTCGAACGGGAAGAGCGCGCTCTTCATCGACAGGCCCACGGTGATGAGGCCCGCGGCCATCGTCAGCGGCACGCGGTATTCGCCGGAGGCCGCCAGCGCCGCGATGCTCTCATGCAGATTCGCCATGAGCAGATGGCCCGTGATCGTGTAGAGCAGCACCACGCCGATGAGGAACAGGCTCGAACCCAGCAGGTTCATAATCATGTAGCGCACGGCGGCCACGAGGCTCTTGCCGTTCTGCCTGATCATGACAAGCCCCGCTGCGGCGATGGTGTTGATCTCGATAAAGACGTAGCCGGTGAACAGGTCGTTCGTGTAGACGAGCGCCAGCAGCGAGAGCAGCGTCAGATCGACCATGATGCAGTAGATGTTGTACTTGCTCGCCTCGATCTGCAGGATGCTTTTGTGCAGCCCGCCCATGAACGAAAAGAGGATCACCAAGCAGAAGACGAGCATCACAACGCTCTCCAGCGCGCCCGCGCGGATCTCGTTGCCCCACGGCGCGGGGAAGTGTCCCATCAGGTAGACGTAGCTCTGCCCCGTGCTCAGCGTGAAGGCCGCCACGGCGGCGGTCATCGCCGTCACCGCGCCAATGACGAACACCGTCATCCGCCGCGCCGCCGCTCCCTTGAGGACGGAGGTAATCACCGCGCAGATGAGCGTCAGCAGGATGCAGAAGAACGGAAAATTCTGAACAAACTGCACGTCAGACCTCCTCCTTTCCCGCAAGCATCACGATTTCATCGAGGTTGAGCGTGTGGTAGCGGTAGTACAGCCGCACCGAGAGCGCCAGCATCAGCGCCGACACGCTGACGGAAACCACGATGCCCGTGAGCACCAGACCCGCCGGAATCGGGTTGATGTACGCCTCCACGCTCTGCACGCCATCGACCACGATGGGGGCCGTGCGCCCGGCGATGTAGCCCTGTGAGGCCAGCAGCAGATAGACTGCCGTGTCCATGATGTCCATGCCGATGATCTTCTTGATGAGGTTCTTGTTGAGCATCATCGTCGAAAACCCGATGCAGAAGAGGATGACGGCGGCTGTGGACTCGGTATTGGTCATCAGCTTCTCCAGCATATCACAGCTCCCCCTTTCGAAACAGCGCGTAGAAGGCGTACATCGTGCAGGTGACGATGAAGCCCACGCAGATGTTGAGCACGAGGATAAGCCCGCTGGAGAGAATCGCCCCCGGCGTGCCCAGCGGGATGACGCTGTGGATGCCGTTCGCGCCCGTGTAGAAGGAGTAGCACTTGCTGAAGGCGTAGGTCAGCAGGGCGCAGAGCACCACGCGCTGATACGTCTTATAGGTGAAGAAGCGGCGGATGCTGTCAAAGCCGAAGGCCGTGACGTAGATCACCAGCGCCGCGCCCATGATCGCGCCGCCGGAGAAGCCGCCGCCCGGCGACAGATGACCGTTGAGCACGACATAGATGCCCAGCAGCAGCACGAGCGGCACGAGGATGCGCGCCGTATACTGCAAAATGACGTCGTGGTGCGGCTCGTAGAAGGTGTCGCTGTGCGGGCTCTGGCGGATGGCGCGCGCCAGCGGGCTGTACGCCTGCGAATCTGCGTCAAGGCGCAGCAGCAGCAGCACGACCATCGCCGCCGTGAACAGCACGCTCGACTCGCCCAGCGTATCGAACGCGCGGTAATCGAGGATCATGCCGGTGACGATGTTCACCGCGCCGGTCTCCTGCAGGCCGCTCTCGATGTAGCGGGCGGAAACCTCGTTGTTGACCGGGTGATCCGCGCTGCCGTACTCGGGCAGCGAGGCGACCAGCAGCAGGAACAGCGCGATCATCGCCGTGCAGGCCAGCACGCACAGCGCACAGTATGCGCCCCTGCCCAGCCGGTCGCCCCGGCGCTCGTTCCACGCCTTCATGCGCGCGGCGACCTCCTGCTCCTCCTGCATCTCCTCCTCAATCATCCGGCGGTATTCCACATCCACCGGCGGGCAGTCGCTCGCAGCGGGCTGCGTCTGCGCATCCGCCATGCGCGCATCCAGCGCCTCGTCGGAGGAATCGAGGAACTGCCTCATGCGCGAGCGGGCGCGCAGCAGACCCTCGGGCCTTTCCTTATTCTTCATGGCTCTGACCTCCCTCCGCGCCGCGCTGCTCAAGCTCCTTCGCGTGGCGCGCGCGCACCTCGTTGCGCGCATCGATGGCGTGAATCTTCTTGAGCGTCAGGAAAAACAGCAGGCTCGTGATGCCCGCGCCGACAGCCGCCTCCGTGATCGCCAGATCGGGCGACTCCATCACAATCCAGACGATCGACATCACCATCGAATAGCTCATGTAGATGATGACGCTGGTGAGCAGGTTGCGCGATACGCACACCGCAATCGCGCAGGCGATCAGAAACACCAGCATCAGCTGCACAATTCCCGTCATGCCTCTTCCTCCCCCGCGTCCACGCGCTCCTCGCGCTCCTCGGCGAGCGTTTTCTCATGCACGGTCATGTACTCGCCGCGCTGCTCGTTGGTCTCAATCTCCAGTCGGCAGAGCAGATGGCTCGCCACAGGCGAGCCCAGCCACATGAACACGATGACGCGCAGCAGCTTGGCCGCCGTCATGCCATCCGGCGCGCCGATAGAAAGCCCCAGCAGGCACAGCCCCAGCCCCAGCGTATCGTTGATGGCCGAGGCGTGCATCCGGTTGGCCGCATAGCGGAAGCGGAACACGCCGAACACGCCAATACACAGCACCACCAGCCCGGAGATCACCAGCCCCGCAGCGATTAAAAAGCGAATCCACTCCATCATTTGTCCGTCTCCTCTCCGCGTTCCTGTGCGCGCAGGCGCTCCTCCTCATGCCTGCGCTCGCGGTAGATGCCCGTGTAGACCTTGCACAGCACCACCACCGCCAGAAAGCTGATCATCGCATACACCAGCGCCACGTCGGCGAGGTAGCCCTCGCCCAGCATGACCACCATCACGCCGACCATGATGATCGTCAGCGTGCCGACCATGTTGACCGCCAGCACCCGGTCGGACACGCGCGGCCCGCGGATGCAGCGCACAAGACACAGGATCGCCAGCACCATCAGCACCGCCATCGCCACGACGCCAAGCCCGTGGTAAGCCTGCTCAACGTTCATTTGCGCGCCCCCTTCTTCTGATTATCCGCGCGCCTGTTTGCGCGCTGTGCCCTCTGCGCTTCGCGCTGCTCGGCGCGCGCCTCCATCTCGCGAAGCTGACGGGGCAGCTCGCCGCTATCCAGGCCGTCCATCAAACTCTTGTCAAGGCAGTGAACGTAGAATTCATCGCCCTCCAGCTCACAGGTGATCGTTCCCGGTGTGAGCGTGATGGAATCGGCCAGCATCACACGGTGATGCTCGCGCTTCAGGCCGCTGTGAAAGTGCACCAGTTGCGGCTCCGGCTCAAAGCTCAGGTCGAGGATCATGCGGATAACCGTGCAGTTAGCGTTGATGATCTCGCGCAGCAGCGTGACGAGGTAGCGCGCGCCGCTGCCAAAGCCCCGCCAGATGTCCAGCTCCTTTTTGAAGCTGACGCCCATAAATCTGTAGCAAAAGGCTGTCAGCAGCGCGGCAAAGACCGCGCCGAACATGGCGATTTCTGTCGTCCACCTGCCGTTGAGCACTACCCACAGCACAAAGAATGCGATAAACATGCAAAACCTCCCACCTTTTTCCTGCGCGTTTCGCTTGCGTTTCTGGCGCGGAAATCCGCGGCAGCGTGCGCCGCAGCCTATGAAATCATCCTATTTTAAGCACCTTCTGTGCCGCTTGTCAACAGCATTTCGCGTTTTTTCACGCAGCCTGAGCAATTCCCTTCCACGGCGGCTGTTTCATGCAGTTTTTCTGTATGAAATCTTCTGAAATTGATTTCAAATGATGCGCTTCGCGCCGTTCTTTCCCTACCGCTGGGCGCATAAATTGTTAGCACAAACACCGGGTGTGCGCGCGCACCCTTTCATTTTTTCAAATCAGAGGAGGCCCGCCCCATGATCGCCAGAGACTATACCCCGGCAGACGACTGCCAGCAGATTTTTGCGCTGCTCGAGCCCTATGCGCAGGAGCCCTGCATCCGCCCCGTCCTCTCCGACGCGCAGGAGGTGGAGCGACTGCTGGAGCTCTACTCCTTCCGCACGCCGCAGCTCGCAGAGCGCTTCTGCGACCAGCTGCACAACCGATACCGCTTTGAGATCTACGCCCTGTGCGGCGAGCCCTCCGCCAGCCGCCGCACGGACAGCAGCTACATCCGCCTGCAGCAGCTTCTCAGCGAGCTGGCGCACGTCGCGGCGGCGCGACTGTGCTGCGAGGGCAAGCTGCGCCTGTCGCCGTGGCAGCTCAGCCAGAGCGACGGCCTGCTCCTTTTGGCGATGAAAAAAGCGATGGGACGCGGTTGACTTCCGCGCCCCTTATTGATGTTACTTCACACCGCACTCGGCCTTCATTTCCGCCTGATAGGCGTCACGGATTGCGCTGAACGTCTTTTCATCCCTCATGCCGACGCTCTTGCCGTCGATTTCGCGGATGCGGCAGGTCAGCGCGCTGGAGCTGGAGAAGAACACCTCATCCGCCGCCATCATCTCATCGAGCGTGAACGGCCTCTCCTCCACGGGGATGCCCAGCTTCCCGCAGATGCGCAGGATGTGCGCGCGCGTGATGCCCGGCAGAATCAGATTGTCGCACGGCGCAGTAATCAGCTTGCCGCCGCTGATGATGTGCACGTTGGAGTGGGAGCACTCCGTCACGCGCTCGCCGCGGTGGAAGATCGCCTCGTCGCACCCGGCCGCCTCCGCGCGCTGGTTGGCCATGACGGCGGGCAGCAGGTTGATCGTCTTGATGTTGCAGTGTAGAAAGCGCGTATCCTCCACCGTGATGCAGCGGTATGCGCCAAAGGGATCGCGCATGGCGTTGGGCCGCACGAACGCCCAGATGCTGGGCGCAGGACCCGCGTTGGCGTAGGCATGGCCGCGCGGGCCCACGCCGCGCGTCACCTGCCAATAGAGGAAGAGCACGTCGCCCTCCACCTGCCGCACAAGGTCCATGAGCATGGCCTTCATGTCTTCCCTGCTCATCGGGATATCGATGTCGATGAGCTTCGCGCTGCGGTAGATGCGCTCGATGTGGTCGTCAAAGGCCATCGGCACGCCGTTCACCACGCAGGTCGCGTCATACACACCGTCGCCGAAGTAGCAGGCGCGGTCGTTCATCGGGATCATCATGTCCTCGATGGGCGCCGTGCGTCCGTTGTAGTAGGCAATATTCTTCATAGCAGCCATCCCCCTCCTGATTCTTTCCGCCGCGCTTGCGCGCGTGTTGGTTATGCAAATCCTTCCGCAAGGCACCGGCCTTGGGCGCAAAGCAAAAAGATTGACAGCATTTCGTCGGTGATGCACCCGGCATCACGCCTGTCTGGTTTCCTCAAGCACCTCGTCCCATGCTGCGCGCTGAATCCTTGCGATGAGCTCCGGATCCTGCCCGCCGACCGGCCTGCCGTCGATTTCGCGCACGCGGCAGCACAGCGCGCTGCAGCTCGTGAAGAACACCTCGTCCGCATCCATCAGCTCTGCAACGGTGAAGGGCTCCTCGATGACGGGAATCCCCATCTGTCTGCACTGGGCGATGCGGTGCGCACGCGTGATACCCGGCAGAATCAGGTGATCGCACGGCGCGGTGCGCA
Organism: Clostridiales bacterium; assembly: GCA_022776785.1. Classification (GTDB taxonomy): domain Bacteria; phylum Bacillota; class Clostridia; order Christensenellales; family Aristaeellaceae; genus Ventricola. Next base: position 13,529 of record JALFHA010000203.1, read on the forward strand.
ATGCGCCATCCTTCAGGATATGCACGTTGGAGTGCGCACATTCCGTCACCCGCTCGCCTCTGTGCAGAATGGTCTCGTCGCAGCCGTGCTCCTCCGCCCGCTGCGCATAGATGACGGAGGGCAGCAGGTTGATCGTCTTGATATCGCAGTGCAGGAAGCGTGTGTCCTCCATCGTGATGCAGCGATAATCCCTGTCCATCGGGTCAAGCACATCCGGGCGGACAAAAGCCCACAGGCTCGCGCGCTCCCCCGCAAAGCGGTAGGCGTGCCCACGCGGGCCGATGCCGCGCGTCACCTGTACATAGACCATCGCGGTCGGGCTGTCCACCCGGGAAACGAGCGAGAGCACCAGCGCGCGCAGCTCGTCCACGGGCACGGGCACTTCAATATCGACCTTCTTCGCTGAGCGGTAGAAGCGCGCCAGATGATCGTCCATTGCCATGGGCACATGGTTCCATGTGAACATCGCGTCATACACGCCGTCCCCGAAGAAGCACGCTCTGTCGTTCATCGGCACCATCATCTGCTCAATCGGGCCCGTCACTCCGTTGTAATAGGCGATATTCTCCATGCTATTTCTCTCCTTTTGCGGTTCCTGACATGCCGTCCTTCATCCGGGCGAAACATGGCTCTATCATACTCCCGCAGCGTGCATTTGTCAAACGGTTAAGCTGCGTTTTTTATCGCGGCGCGCGTCTTTTCTTTTGCCCGGAAATATGCTATAATCATCAAAAATCCTCTGCCCGCAAAGGAGAAAACATCCATGGACAGCCCGCTGTGCTCCATCATCGTGCCCATCTACAATTCCGCCATCGATCTGGTGCCGTGCCTTGAGAGCATCAAGCGCCAGAAATATGAAAATCTGGAGATCCTGCTGGTCAACGACGGCTCGAGCGACTCCAGTCTTGAAATCTGCCGCATGTATGCGCGGCTCGATCCGCGCATCATCATCATCGACAAGGAAAACTCCGGCGTATCCGGCACGCGCAACATCGCTATCGAGCGGGCCACGGGCAAATACCTGCAATTCGTCGATTCCGACGACTATCTCGACGTCAACGCCACGCGCCTGATGGTCGAGGAGATGGAGGCACACCAGAGCGATCTGCTCATCTGCAACTACTGCTCCGTCTCCCGGAGCGAGCGCATGCAGGTCTTCGGCTTCCTGCCGCCGGACACGCTGCTTGACAAGGCGCATTTCGCCCGCTACCTGATGGAGGAGCCTGCAAGCTTCTATTACGGCGTGATGTGGAACAAGCTCTACCGCCGCGACATCATCATGGAGCACGACATCCGCTGCAACGAGGAATTCACCTGGTCGGAGGACATGCTCTTCAATCTGGAGTACATCCGCTACGCCGAGACCTTCTACTCCATGCGCACGCCGGTCTACTACTATGTTCGGCAGAAGAAGGGTTCGCTCTCCGCGCAGGTTTCCCCGGCGAAGATCATCACGACCAAAGCGTCGCTGTTCAAGTATTACAAGCAGCTCTACATCGACCTCGGTCTTTATGAGCAGTACAAGCTGCAAATCTACGCCTACCTTGTGGCGGCAGCGAAGGACATGTGATCGAATCGAGGCATGACGCCATGACATTCAGAATTGCCCTTTTGCAGAAGCAATCGCTTGACAGGCAGCCGGAGCGCGCACAGAGCTTGTAATCGGCTTCATACACGAGGCTGCGGCGCGAAACGCAGCGCTTCTTCTGCTGCCCGAAGCGTTCCTGACCGGCTATGAACTGCCCATGCGCAATTGACGAAGCCCTTCCGCACAACAGCCCCTGCCTGCGCCGCCTGTGCGACGAGGCGAAGGCGCTGCGCATCGGCATCGTCGCAACGGCCATCGCGCAGGGAAAGGTCAAGCCGCGAAACAGTGCCTTTTTCATCAGCCTGGATGACAAAATTCTCCTGCGCTATGACAAGATGCACACCTGCGACTTTGCCGACGAGGCGTGTCTGGAGCATGGCAAAGGCTTTGTCGTATGCGATTTTCACGGCATCCGGCTCGGCGTGATGATCTGCTATGACCGCGAATACCCGGAAAGCGCGCGTGCTGATGCTCAAGGGCGCGGAGATCATCCTCGTCCCCAACGACTGCGGTACAATGCGGCCCCGGCTAAACGCCCTATCCACACGGGCCTATGAAAACATGGTCGGCATTGCGATAGCAAACACCTGCGGCAAGAACGCCGGCTGCTCCTGCTCGTTCAGTCCCATCTGCTGGGATGACCGCGGGCAATGTGTGGACAACACCCTGTTGATGGCCGACGCGCTCTCAGAGAGGCTATCTATGTAGATTTTGACATGGATGCCCTGCGCGCCTACCGGGAGCATGAAATGATGGGCAACACCTTCCGCTAGGTTAATGCCTACGGCGACCCGCTCAGTCATGAGGTCGCGTATCCGTTTATTCGCGTGGGACAGGAAAGCCGCGCCGTCACGCCTCCTATAGGTGCGGACAGGCAGATAACCTGAACAGTACAGTGTACGTCTCACTCAGAGACGGGCCGGGAAAGATCAGCAGCTCCCCGGCCCACGTAGGAAAGCGCTCCACATTCGGTCGTTGTTCATAAGACAGTAAAATAAGTAAAGGCGTTGCCTTCTTATGGCTGATTTAGCCATTTTGAGACAGCGCCATTTCTTTTTGGAATCCGGCAATGTCCCACTCTCCGGCCGTTTCCGCCCGCGCTGTTTCGGTCCGGGGAACTCGCATAGTCGCGAGCCTTGCCCGCTCCTTGCGATTCCCGACGCTCCGCCTGCCTGCATCCGCCACAGGCGGCGGCAGGCTGCGGTCCCACAGGC
>JALFHA010000207.1 GCA_022776785.1 Clostridiales bacterium
GAGTCGATTCAGTCTGCTTGTACTGGACGCACCGTGTACTGAACAGTATGCACGGTGCGGCGAGAGGACGGGGGTTAATACCCCATCCTGCTCGATCTTCTGCCATCCGTTCACAGCCCCGGCCTTTGTGCTGCAAGGCGCTTCACGCTTGTGCATTACGGGCGGAGCCACAGTGCCCTTCCGGCGCTTCCTGCTCGATGAACCAGTAGGGTGCGTCGTAAAAGAGCATCACGATGCGCTCCCCGACCTGGCAGGTATAGCGGATGCCCTGCCCGCCCGCCTTGAGCGCGGGGGCCTCGCGCTCGTCGAGCACGCGGTCGATGCGATAGGCCGGGCCGTTCTCCGCGCGGAAGCGCAGCGGGCGGATGTGCCCGTCAAAGCCGTGGTCAGCGCGCACCTTGACGTATAGCTTTCCGGGGGTTTCACGATGGACGGACAAGGCTTATTCCTCCCTCGGGGCGGCATGTCAGCCGGCAAAATAGGAAACGGGGTGGATGGTGTGCTCCTCAACCGGGTTGATTCTGGCGTAGCCGGGGTCGAGCAGCGCTGAGCCCCTGCGAACGGCCTGATGGCCGAAGCGGCGGCGCAGATCGTCGATGGAGCGCTCGAGCGCTTCCTGCCGCAGGCGGCGCTCCTCGTCGCCCATGAAGTCGAGCTGAACGGGCGCGTCATCCGCGCTGAGCTGCGAGCAGCATATGCCCATGCTGCGGTATGGGAAGCCCTGCGCAAAGCCCTCCTGAAACAGGGCGAGCGCTGCGCCGGTGATTTCGCCGGAGAGGTTGCTCATCCGCGGCAGCGTCACCTGCCGGGAGGAGACGGACAGTGACGCCGACCGCACGCTCAGGCTGACGCGGCGGGCACGCAGGCCGTTCTGGCGCAGGCGCGCGGCGACGGACTCTGCGAGCAGCGTGAGCAGGCAGCGGGCGTCGTCCATACACGTCAGGTCGTGTGGGGGCGTGGCGCTGTTGCCCACGGATTTGAGCGCCGAGCGATGATCGACTGAGCGCACGGGCGAGCGATCCTCCCCTCGGGCAAAGGCGCGCAGCATGTCTCCATTCTTGCCGAAGTGGCGGCGCAGCAGCTCCGCGTCGCAATTCGCCAGCGCGCCGATGGTCGTCACGCCCAGCTGAGAGAGGCGGCGGCGCGTGCTCGGCCCGACATAGAGCAGATCGCCCACGGGTAGAGGCCACACGCGCTGTGCATAGCTCTGCGGCGGCAGAGCCGTCACGGCATCGGGCTTTTTCATGTCGCTGCCGAGCTTGGCGAAGACCTTATTGTCCGCCACGCCGATGGATACCGTGATGCCCAGCTCCTCGCGGACGCGCTCGCGAATCTCCTGCGCGGTGCGCTCGCCGTCCGAGATGGTCATGCCCGGGCCGGAAAGATCGACCCACGATTCATCCAGACCGAACGCCTCCACATGGCCGGAATACTGCTCATAGATGCGGCGCATCTTCTCGCTGAAGCGGACGTAGAGCGGGAAATCCGGCGGCACACACACCAGCTCCGGGCATTTCTGCCGGGCCTGCCAGATAGCCTCACCGGTCTTCACGCCCATGCGCTTGGCAGGCTCGTTCTTGGCGAGGATGATGCCATGGCGCGCCTCGGGGCTGCCCGCAACGGCGACAGGAAGCGAGCGGATCGCCGGGGTGTAGAGGCATTCGACAGAGGCATAGTAGCTGTTTGCATCGCAATGCAGAATCACGCGGCCCATGGACATCCCTCCTTGACAAGGGTTGTGCAAAAGAATAAATACGAACAAATGTTCCTATACCATATTATACACCGCGCGGAGGTTTTGTCAACAGGCGGAGACAAGAAAAGCGATGGAAAAGAATGGAGGGGGGAGAAGGGAGCAATACACAGCGGCCAGCACGCTGTGCTTATGCTCGGGATATGACGGGCAAGAGAATTTTCACAAAACCCGTCAGGTTTTTCCTCTCCCGCGAAATAAAAAGGTAGGGGGCAAAACCGAAGGGAGATTGATTGTGCTATGAAAAAGCGGATATGTGCCTTAGCTGTATCGGTGGCGCTGCTGAGCGTGCCTGCGGCGCAGGCCCAGAGCTATCGGCTGGGCGACAGCGCGGATGAAATTGCCGTCATCCAGACGGCGCTCACCGAGCTTGACCTGTACTATACGGACATCACGGGGCGCTTTGGGCAGAGGACGGAGCGTGCGGTCAGGCTGTTTCAAAAGAAGGTCGGTCTGCCGCAGACGGGCGTGGCGGACGAGCGGACGCTCGAGCTGCTCTACCTGCGCACAAGCGTGGATGCGCCCGCCGTCGTGCAGGGCGGCGGCACATCGGCTTCCTCCGGGACGATCAGCGCAGGGCAGACGCTGCGTGAGGGCAGCAGCGGCGAGGCTGTGCGGACGCTTCAGGAGCGGCTCAAGGCGCTTGGCTGCTATTCCGGCACTGTCACCGGGCATTACGGCAATCTGACGAAGGAGGCCGTGCGCCGCTATCAGCGCGCCAATGGGCTGACCGCCGACGGCATCGCGGGGCCGCGGACGCTTGCGTCGCTGTCGGACGCGGGGACGGGCGGCGCATCCTCCGCGGCGGGCGGCACGGGAACGTCGCAGTCCTCCGCAGGGGGAAGCGCGGAGCTGCTTACCCTCAATTCGACCGGCGAGGCCGTGCGCACGCTTCAGCTCAACCTGCGCACGCTCGAATATTACGACGGCACGGTGACGGGGAGCTATGGCAGGCTGACGAAGGAAGCCGTGCGCCTGTTCCAGCGCGACCATGAGCTGACGGCGGATGGCGTGGCCGGGCCGCGGACGCTTGCGGCGATTCAAGGAGCGCTGGCCGGGGAGGAGGAGGGCAGGACGCCTGCGCCCACGGTCACGGATACGCCTGCGCCCGGTACGATGCCCGCGCCTACGGCGACGCCCGCGCCGCAGACGGGCACGAGCCTGCCTCTTTCCTCGGTGGAAAAGCTCAATACCGAGGTCTTCCTGCGCCGAACCAGCCGCAGCGGCCATGTGACGCGCCTGCAAAAGGCGCTCAAGGCGCTGGGCTTCTTCACGGAGAGCGCGACAGGCTACTTCGGCAGCGCGACGGAGGAGGCCGTCATCGCCTATCAGAAGGCCCGCGGGCTGACGGTGGACGGCGTGGCCGGGCGTGCGACGCTCAGAGCGATCAATGAAGACATCGCCAAGGGCGGCGTGTCGGCGTCAATTGACTGATTTCTCCTGCGCGCCATTCTCTCCGAACCGATTGATTTCTGATGCCAACATGGTATAATGGACGGGAAATCATCCATCGGAAAAATGAAGGGGAAAAACGAATGACGGATTGTATGCGGGGCTGCATCGGCGCGCTGGCGGAGCAGACCGCCGTCTTTGAGGGCGAGCAGCCCGGGCGCGTACTGGAGCTGGCGGGCCATGCAGGCGTGCTGCTGCTGGCTAACGGCGCGGAGATCTTCCGCGTGCAGGAGACGATGACGCGCCTGCTGCGCGCGTTCGGTGTAACCAACAGCAACGTGTATGTCATCTCCAACGGCATCTTTGCCACGGTCAATGAGGGCGGCGAGGAGGCACTCAGCCTCGTGCGCCATGTGCCGCTGGGCAGCGTCAATCTTGCGCGCATCGATCAGGTCAATCAGATTTCGCGCAGCGTGTGCGCGGGAGAGCTGGGGCTTGCAGAGGCCGAGGCGGCCCTCACGCGGGCGGAGACGTTTATGCCCGAGGGCCCCGCGATGCTGGTGCTGGCCAGCGCGCTGGGCGCGGCGGCGTTCTGCTGCCTGTTTGGCGGCTCGCTCGCGGACGGCACAGCGGCGTTCTTTGTGGGCGTGGCGCTCCAGCTTGCGCTCTTTGGTTTGCAGCGGCGCAGCCGCGGCTTCATGCTCTACATCCTCGGCAGCGCGCTGGTTACGCTGCTCAGCGGCGCGGCTTCATGGCTCCTGCCGTCGCTGGATTTCAACCGCGTGGTGATCGGCGGCATCATCCCGCTCGTTCCAGGCGTGAGCTTTACCACATCCATTCGCGAGTTCTTCAACGGCGATTACCTCTCTGGGGTCATCCATCTCATCGCGGCGGTGCTCACGGCGGTGTGCATCGCGCTGGGCGTGTGCGGCGGCATCCTCGTGCTGCGCGCGCTGGGAGGTGCGCTGCAATGATGGGGCAGATTGTCGCGGCAACGCTGGGCGTGCTGGCGTTTGCCATCCTCTTTCATGCGCCGCGCCGCAGCTATCCCGCCTGCGCGCTGTGCGGCGGCTTCTGCTGGGCGATGTATCTCGTGTTTTCGGCGCTGGGGCTGAATATCTTCATGGCCTCCGTCGCCGCCGTCGCCATGATGACGCTGCTGGCGCGCGTGCTCTCCGTCGCCATGCGGATGCCCAACACGGTTTTTATCGTCACGGGCATATTCGCCATCGTCCCCGGCGCAAGCATTTATTACAGCGCGTATTCGCTGATGGTTTCGGATATGGCGCTCTTTCAGCTCAAGAGCAAGGAGACCGTGCTGCTGGCCGGGGCCATCGCGCTGGGCATCATTGTCGGCATGAGCCTGCCGCAGTCCGTTCCGCTGGCGCTGGGCACGCTGTTGCGCCGCGCGGGACTGGCGATCCGCGGAAAGAGGGAAGAAGCATAACAGAAAATAGATAGAAAGCGAGCCGCTGCGGGCTTTGAGGCACCGCATCGGCTCGCTGCTGTTCATACTGTTCTGTGTTAAAAAGATGGGATAGCAATCGCGAAGCGATGATGGGGTTTGGGGATGAAATCCCCAAGCAGGTTTGGGCGGCAGCCCAACATATCCCATTGATAAAGCATTTTTGCAAAGTAGTCAGGGAGCGAAGCAAGGCCTGACGGTGAGTTCTTGACGAACCAACGAGAAAACCGCAAGAAATACTTTAATTGAAGAACAGTATTAAGCGTCAGCGGGGAGAGAACAGCCCGTCAAGGGTCATTCTCTCCCCGCTTTTCATGCTTTTCTTTTGTA
>JALFHA010000214.1 GCA_022776785.1 Clostridiales bacterium
TGGGCGAGGGGGAGCGCGTGGTATGCGCCCGCTGCTGCGAGGCGCTGTGCGAGCTGGAGCAGCGGCAGGCCGAGCGCGAGGAGCAGGGCATGGAGCCCTGCGCAGAGGGGCTGCGCTATGTATACTCCGCCTATCCGTATACGGGCGCGGCAAAGCAGCTGATCCTGCGGCTCAAGTTTTCGAGCCTGCGCGCGGCGGCGGAGCCGCTGGCCGAGGCGATGGCAGCGCTCCCGGCAGGCGAGGAGGATCTGATTGTGCCCGTGCCCACGACCGCGCAGCGGAAACGCGAGCGGGGCTTCAATCAGGCGGAGGTGCTGGCGCAGCGGCTTGGCCGCATCTGGGGCATGGAGGCGGCAAATGCGCTCACGAGAACCGATGAGCGCACCCCGCAGGCAGGGCTGAGCGCACAGGCACGCAAGGCGCATCTTCAGGGCGTGATGCGCGCGGACGAGCGCGTTGCCGGCAGACGCGTTTTGCTGGTGGACGACGTATACACCACCGGCGCGACGGCCCGGGAGGCGGCGCGGGCGCTGCTTGCGGCAGGGGCGCTGAGCGTCGGGATGCTGACGGCGGCAAGGACGTCGCAGGAGGATGGAAATTGGCCCGCTTTCCTGCTCTTCTGGCGCGCAAATGCGCGGAAATTGAGACAAGGTGACAGAAATTTCCGCGAATCCGACGGGAAATTGTGAAAAACTTTCTAAAAGCGCTTGCAATTTTTTCCCGTCCCGCTTATAATAGCACAAGGATGAATCCATCGGGTCTGTGGTTGAAAGTCGATGCCAGTCGCAGGCAAAGCGATCCACGTAATCCGGCCAAAGCGCCGGGGAGCATGGTGCGGCTTAGATGTAAGTCCGCCCAGAAGCAATTCTGAGAGGGTCAGTAGTGGGGCACGTCAGCGTGTATGAGCGAACGCTCCCGGCGGCGAGTGTGGGGTCAAAGACCAGGTCAGCCGATTGTTTCATGCCTATCTCTATTTTTTTTCGGAGGGGAATTTCCCATGTATCAGGACAAGACGTTGACCTGCAAAGACTGTGGCCAGGAATTTGTGTTCACCGCCGGTGAGCAGGAGTTCTACGCGGAGAAGGGCTTCCAGAACGAGCCGACCCGCTGCAAGGCCTGCCGCATCGCCCGCAAGAACAGCCGCCCGGCCACCGGTGAGGCTCAGCAGCGCGAAATGTACGAGACCACCTGTGCGCAGTGTGGCGCCCCGACTCGCGTGCCTTTCATCCCGAAGAACGACCGACCCATCTATTGCAGCGAGTGCTACGCGCAGCGTCGCGCTTCCCGCTACTAATATTGATGAAACAAGCCCCGTGCCTTTCCCGGCGCGGGGCTTTTTGAATGCGGGAAAGTGCGTCGCCATCGGCCTTCAATCGGGCGGCAAGGCGGATATTTCGCCCTGACTGCACCTTTGCTCCCTCCGGCAGGCACGTTTTCCCCCGCATGGGCATAGGCTTGTGGGGAGAGGGGGAATGCACGTGGGCGGATGCGGCGCGGGACGGGGCAGGCAGCTTGCGGGCATTCTGCTGGTGCTTGCGGGCATACTGCTGGTATTCCTCTGCCTGCCTGCGCGGTTCTTTCTGATTGCGCTGGGCGTGCTGCTGGTGCTGGCGGGCCTGCTGCTGCTGCGCTGAGGCGCGCAGGGACGGAAACGGGGGAGTGGTCGATGAGCGTTCGGATGGTGTGCATACGCGCGCCGCGATGCCTGCGCGGGCTGCTGCGGCTGCTGTGCGCAAGGCGCGGACAGAGGAAGACGCAAGCATAACGGAATATGAAAAAAGCGCCTGCTTCTTAAAAAGAGAAGCAGGCGCTTGGCACGCGAAAAAAGGATTACAGCGCGCGCTCGACCTTGCCGCTGCGCAGGCAACGCGTGCAGACGTTCATGTGGCGAACAGTGCCGCCCACGGTCACGCGGACACGCTGGGTGTTCGGCAGCCAAACGCGATTGCTCTTGCGGTTGGAGTGGCTGACGTTGTGGCCGCTCATGGCGCCCTTCTGGCAAACCTCACAAATCTTTCCCATGATCACACCTCCTTCTGGTGCGTAAACAGTCATAACACGGTTATTTTAGCACCCGCGGGCCGATTTGACAAGTGTTTTTTGAATTTTGTTTGCGTGAAATTCAAAAAAACCGCCTGCAAAACGGAAAAACCGCCCGAAATCCAAATTCAGGGACAGGTTTTTTTTCTGAATCCTTGTAAAAAAGGGGCTTTTCCTGTATACTGTACTATGATCCATTGAGATTTCCGGGTCGTGACGACCTTGCGCGAGGAGGGTTTATTTATGGAATGCAAAATCAACAACGAGCTGGGGCAGATTACCATCAGTGAAGACGTTCTGCTGAAGGTGGCGGGCTACGCCGCGCTGGAGTGCTACGGCATTGTTGCGATGTCCTCAAAGCGCGCCAAGGATGGCTTTGTTGAATGGCTTGGCCGGGAAAACCTGACCAAGGGCGTTCAGATCAACGTGACGGACGGTGGAATCGACATCGACCTGTTCATCATCGTCGAATATGGCATCTCGATTGTCGAGGTCTGCAAGATCATCAAGTCTCAGGTGTGCTACAAGATTGAGAACATGACCGGCGCCAGGGTGCGCAGAGTCAATATTTCTGTGGAGGGCATCCGGGTCTGAGCCCTGACGAACTGGAGGCGAATTCTTTGTCACAGCAAACGACGATTGACGGATTGCTCCTGAAGGAAATGATTATTGCGGGAGCCAATCTGCTGGAGCAGAACAGGGAAGCGATTGACGCCCTGAACGTGTTTCCCGTACCGGACGGCGATACCGGAACCAACATGTCCCTGACGATGAAGTCCACCGTCCGGGAGATCGCAGCCCACGACGTGCCCAGCGCCTCGAAGCTGGCCGATATGGCTGCCCGCGGCGCGCTCAAGGGCGCGCGCGGCAACTCGGGCGTGATTCTCTCGCAGATCCTGCGCGGCTTCGCCCGCGGCATCGACGGCAATGACACCATCGACGCGGCGCTCTTCGCTAAGGGACTGCGCTCCGGCGCGGACACGGCGTACAAGGCCGTTATGAAGCCCAAGGAGGGCACGATTCTGACGGTCATCCGCGTGATTGCGGAGGATTCCGCGCGCTATGTCATCAAGCATCCGGACAACCTCCCCGGCCTGCTTGACAAGGTGATTCGCAGCGGCGAGTCGATTCTGGCCAAGACACCGGACATGCTGCCCGCGCTCAAGCAGGCAGGCGTGGTGGACTCCGGCGGACAGGGTCTGCTGACTGTGCTGCGCGGCTGGCGCGCCGCCTTCAACGGCGAGAAGATCGAGGAGACGGCCGCGAATGTCGGCGCCGCCGCGACCTTCGAGTTTGAGGACGATCATGACTCCCTCGAGGAGATCAAGTTCAAGTACTGCACGGAGTTCATCATTCAGGAGATGAACCCCGGCGTCACCGAGGACGATGTGAACCGCTTCCGCACGCGGCTGACGCGCATCGGCGACTGCGTGGTCGTTGTGGGCGATTTCTCGCTTGTGAAGGTGCATGTGCACACCAATGAGCCGGGCAAGGCGCTGCAATACGCCTGCGAGCTGGGCGAGCTGGTGAACCTGAAGATCGACAACATGGCCGAGGAGCGCCGCGAGCGCCTGCGTCAGGCGGAGGAGGCCCAGAAGGCCGCCGAGCAAAAGCGCGCGCAGGAGGAGCAGGCCGCGCAGCAGGCCCAAAGCGAGGAGGAGCTCAAGGAGTACGGCATGGTCGCCGTGTCGCTGGGCGAGGGCTTCTCAAGCATCTTCAGCGATCTGGGCGTGGACCACATCGTCGAGGGCGGCCAGACCATGAACCCCAGCATTGAGGACATCCTCGAGGCCGTTTCCGGCGTGGGCGCGCGCACGGTTTTCGTGCTGCCCAACAACTCAAACGTCATCCTCGCCGCGTCGCAGGCTGCGGAGCTGTCCGAGCGCGAGGTCATCGTTTTGCCGACCAAGAACGTGGCGATGGGCATTGGCGCGGTCATCGCGTTCAATCCCGAGGCCACGCCGGAGGAGAACCGCGAGGCCATGACGGCTGCGGCGGAGCAGGTCAAGACCGGGCAGATCACCTTCGCTGTGCGCGATACGGTCTTTGAGGACAAGGAGATCAAGGAGGGCGACATCATCGGCATCCACAACGGACGCATTGAGGTCGTCGGCCAGAGCATCCACGATATCGCCATCGAGCTGACGCAGCATGTCGTCGAGGACGGCGATGCGCTCATCACGATTTATTACGGTCAGGACACGGAGCAGGAGGATGCGGACGCGCTGGGCGAGGAGGTTGCCGAGCTGTTCCCCGACCTCGATGTGGAGGTGCAGTACGGCGGTCAGCCGCTCTACTACTACCTCATCTCTGCGGAATAAACACATAGCCCTCCCAGATGGGAGGGTTTTCAGGTATTGCTGCATGGGACTTACTTCATAAACAGCCGCAAAGGCGGGGCATGGGGAAGCACAGAGCCCGGCGGGAGCAGGCGCGGCCACTGGCCGCTGTAAGGAGGCGTTATGCGGGAGCTTGCGGATATCAGGGGCTTTGGCCCGAAACGGCTTGAGGCCCTGCGCGCGCGCGGGATTGCGACCTCGCGCGACCTCGTGGAGCGTCTGCCCACGGGCTACCGGGACACGACGCGCCCGCTCTCCCCGGCGCAGATGACCGAGGGTGTGACGGGCTGCTTTACTGGCTTTGTCATCGGCAAGCCCGCGCTGCACAGGGTGCGCGGGATGCAGTGGGTGAGCGCGACGGTGGGCGACGAATGCGGGCGGGTGCGCTGCATGTGGTTCAACCAGCCGTGGATGCGCGACAGGCTCTTCGACACACAGCAGGTCGTTCTCTTCGGGCAGGCCGTTCGCAAAAAGACGGGGCTGTTTGTCATCAATCCGACGATGGAGGAGCCAGGGCGCATCACGCCCGTATACGCGCCCGTGCCCGGTGTGGGGCAGAAGCCCCTGCGCGACGCGGTGGCGCTGCTGCTTGACGAATACGATGAGCCGGATGTGCTGCCCGAGAGCCTTGCCAAGCGCCTTGGTCTGATGGACAGGCAGCAGGCGCTTCGTCAGGCGCACTTTCCGCAGAGCATGGAGCTGCTTGCGCGCGCGAAGGAGCGGCTGGCCTTTGAGGAGCTGCTGCTGTTTCAGGCGGCCGTCGCCGGGGAGGCGGGGGAGCGTAGGGAGACGCAGCCGCTCGACGTGCGCGGGGAATGGATGGATGAATTCTTCGCCGAACTGCCGTTCCCGCCGACAGGCGCGCAGCGCCGGGCCATTGCGGAAATCGCGCATGATCTGCGCGGCTCCCGCGCAATGGCGCGGATGGTGCAGGGGGACGTGGGCTGCGGCAAGACGCTGGTCGCGCTGTGCGCGCTGTACATGTGCGTGCGCGCGGGCGGTCAGGGTGCGCTGATGGCACCGACGGAGATCCTCGCCGAGCAGCACCTGCGCAGCGCCGTGGAGACGCTGGCACCGCTGGGCATTCGCTGCGGGCTGCTCACCGGGCGGATGACGGCTGCGGAGCGCCGCCGTGCGCGGGAGGCCATCGCCTGCGGGGCGTGGCAGGTGGTCGTGGGCACACATGCGCTGATCTCCGGGGACGTGGCGTTTGCCAATCTCCGGCTGGTCATCACCGACGAGCAGCACCGCTTTGGCGTGCGTCAGCGCACGGCGCTGGAGGGCAAGGGCTGCGCGCCGCATGTGATGGTGATGAGCGCCACGCCGATTCCGCGCAGCCTGTCGCTGGTGCTCTACGGCGATCTGGACGTATCCGTCATCGACGAGCTGCCGCCGGGACGCACGCCTGTGGCGACGCGCATCGTGCCGGAGGAAAAGCGGCAGGACATGTACGGCTTTATCCGAAGGGAGGCGGCGAAGGGCTTTCAGACCTACGTCGTCTGCCCGCTGGTGGGCGATACGGATATGGAGGAAGCCGGAGAACTGCGCAGCGCTGCGCAGGAGCAGCGCGAGCTTGCGCGCGAGCTGGCGCCGCTGTCCGTCGGGCTGGTGCATGGCAGGATGCGGGGGCGGGATAAGGAGGAGACGCTCGAGCGCTTCTGCGCGGGCGAGCTCGACGTGCTGGTGGCGACGACGGTCATCGAGGTGGGGGTGAACGTGCCGCGCGCGACGGTGATGGTCATCGAGGGGGCGGATCGCTTCGGGCTGGCGCAGCTTCATCAGCTTCGCGGGCGCGTGGGACGCGGCGCGCAGGAGAGTTGGTGCTTCCTGATGGCGGAGCCGAACGAGCGCCTGCGCACGCTGACAGCGACAAACGACGGCTTTGCCGTGGCGCAGAAGGATCTGGAGCTGCGCGGCGCAGGCGAGTTCTTCGGCACACGCCAGCATGGGCAGCCCGCCATGCCCGCGCTGATGCTCAGCGGGGACGGGCGCATGGTCGCACGTGCGCGGGAGGTCTTTGTGGACGTGATGCGCAGCCCCGAGCGCGCCGCGGAGCGCGAGACGCTGATGGCTGCGGCGGCGCAAATGAGCGCACAGACGGGCGGCTTTTTCGGCAGAAACTGAGCCGTGCGCACGCTGCGGAGGAAACGTCTGCGCAAGGGAATGAACAAAGCGAATAAAACGGAACAGGCGCTTTTCAACATTCGGACAAGTCGTCTGATGAGTGCCCGAAAAAAGACAAAAAACCTGTCGGAAAAAGCCAAAAAGTCATTGCCAAATCACGGAAAAGGCTTTATAATGACCCGTGTGCGGCCATTTTTACGGCCGGTATTCACGCGGCAATCATCATGCAGGTCCATTATGAATTGCAGTGATTATGAGAACTTTGAAGGAGGAACGAACAAGTATGACGAAGTACGTTTACCTGTTCACGGAAGGCAATGCGGGTATGCGCAACCTTCTGGGCGGCAAGGGCGCGAACCTGGCCGAAATGACGAACATCGGTCTGCCGGTGCCCCAGGGCTTCACCATCACCACCGAAGCCTGCACCCAGTATTATGAGGACGGCCGCCGCATCAATGAAGAGATTCAGGCTCAGATCATGGAGCACATCGCCAAGATGGAGCAGATCACCGGCAAGAAGTTCGGCGATCTGGAGAACCCGCTGCTGGTCTCCGTGCGCTCCGGCGCGCGCGCGTCCATGCCGGGCATGATGGACACCATCCTGAACCTCGGCCTCAACGAGGACGTGGTCAACGTTCTGGCGAAGAAGTCCGGTAATCCGCGCTGGGCGTGGGACTGCTACCGCCGCTTCATCCAGATGTTCTCCGACGTCGTCATGGAG
>JALFHA010000234.1 GCA_022776785.1 Clostridiales bacterium
CACCACGGCGCAAACCATCCGGTCAAGGATCTGGCGCGCGGCACCTGCTCCGTCACCCCGCAGAACCACAACTACATGGTCGATCCCGACCATCTGCCCTCGGGCGCAATCGTCAGCCACGTCAACTGGAACGACCAGACGGTTGAGGGCGTGCGCTACACCGACAGGCAGGCGTTCTCCGTGCAGTTCCACCCGGAGGCCTGCGGCGGCCCGCGCGAGACGAGCTATCTGTTCGACGATTTCCTGACGATGGTGCGCACAAGCAAGGCGAAGGAGGGCGAGCGCAATGCCTAAGAAGGAATGGATTAAGAAGGTTCTGGTCATCGGCTCCGGCCCCATCGTCATCGGCCAGGCGGCGGAGTTTGACTACGCCGGTACGCAGGCCTGCCGCGTGCTTAAGGAGGAGGGCGTGGAGGTCGTGCTGGTGAACTCCAACCCGGCCACCATCATGACGGATACCGACATCGCCGACAAGGTCTACCTCGAGCCGCTGACCGCCGCGTCGCTGGAGAAGGTTATCGCGCGCGAGCGCCCGGACAGCCTGCTGGCCTCGCTGGGCGGGCAGACGGGCCTCAACCTCGCGATGGAGCTGGACGAGAAGGGCATCCTCGCCAAATACAACGTGCAGCTGCTGGGCACGAAGATCGACTCCATCCGCCGCGCGGAGGACCGAGAGGACTTCAAGAACATGATGCTCGCCATCGGCGAGCCGTGCATCGATTCTGTCATCGTCCACGACGTGCAGGCGTCGGTGGATTTTGCTAACCAGTACGGCTATCCCGTCATCGTGCGCCCGGCCTACACGCTCGGCGGCACGGGCGGCGGCATCGCGGAGAATGAGAAGCAGCTCCGCGAGATCTGCGCGGACGGCCTGCGCTCCTCCCGCGTGCATGAGAACCTCATCGAGCGCAGCGTCGCCGGCTGGAAGGAGATCGAGTACGAGGTCATCCGCGACGGCGCGGGCAACTGCATCACCGTCTGCAACATGGAGAACTTCGACCCCGTCGGCGTGCACACGGGCGATTCCATCGTCGTCGCGCCCAGCCAGACGCTGCGCGACCCCGAGCACCAGATGCTGCGCAGCGCGTCGCTGAACATCATCTCCGCGCTGGGCATCGAGGGCGGCTGCAATGTGCAGTACGCGCTCTCGCCCGACAGCATGCAGTATTACGTCATCGAGGTCAACCCGCGCGTGTCGCGCTCCTCGGCGCTGGCCTCCAAGGCGACGGGCTACCCCATCGCCAAGGTGACGACCCGCATTGCGCTGGGCTACACGCTCGATGAAATCGTCAACGGCGTCACCGGGCAGACCTACGCCTGCGCCGAGCCGACGCTCGACTATGTGGTGCTCAAGTTCCCGCGCTGGCCGTTTGACAAGTTCGTCTATGCCGACAAGCACATCGGCACGAAGATGAAGGCCACCGGCGAGATCATGTCCATCGGCACGAGCTTCGAGAGCGCCATGCTTAAGGCTGTGCGCTCGCTGGAAATGGGCATGGACAGCCTCGTCGTGCCCGGTCTGGAGGCGCTGGATGACGCGGAGGTCGAACGCAGGCTGCATGAGATCAACACGGAGCGCTCCTTCGTGGTCGCGGAGGCGCTGCGCCGCGGCGTGACGATGGAGCACATCCACGATGTGACGAAGATCGACATCTGGTTCCTCAAGAAGGTGCAGAACATCGTGCGCATGGAGCAGACCGTGCGCGCGCTCGGGAGCAGGGATGCGCTCACGCGCGAGCTGCTGCTCGAGGTCAAGAAGATGGGCTTTGCGGACAAGGCCATCGCCCGGTTCACCGGCTGCACGGAGGAGGATATCCGCGCTCTGCGCAGGGAGCTGAATGTGCTGCCCGCCTTCCGCATGGTCGATACCTGCGGCGGCGAGTTCGAGGCCATCAGCCCGTACTTCTACAGCGCCTACGGCGTGGCGACCGAGGCCAAAAACAGCGGACGCAAGACCGTCGTTGTGCTCGGCTCCGGCCCCATCCGCATCGGACAGGGCATCGAGTTCGACTACTGCTCCGTCCACTGCGTCTGGGCGCTCAAGCGCGCGGGCTACGATACCGTCATCATCAACAACAATCCGGAGACCGTCTCCACTGACTTTGACACCTCCGACCGGCTGTACTTCGAGCCGCTGACGGCCGAGGACGTGTGGAACGTGCTGGAGATTGAGCAGCCGGTCGGCGTGGTCTGCCAGTTCGGCGGGCAGACGGCCATCAAGCTGGCGAAGGCCGTGCGTCAGGCGGGCTACAGCATTCTGGGCACTGATCTGGGCGACATCGACGCGGCGGAGGACAGGGAGCTGTTCAACGAGCTGCTCACGAAGCTGGGCATTCCGCAGCCCAAGGGTACGACTGTCTTTACCGCCGACGAGGCTGCAAAGGCCGCCGCGGAGCTGGGCTATCCCGTGCTCGTACGCCCGAGCTATGTGCTCGGCGGCCAGGGCATGGAGATCGCCTACGACGAGAAGCATATCCGCGAATACATGTCCATCATCAACATGAACGTGCAGGAGCACCCCATCCTCGTGGACAAGTACCTGCTCGGCCGCGAAATCGAGGTGGACGCTATCTGCGACGGCGAAAATGTGCTCATCCCCGGCATCATGGAGCACGTCGAGCGCGCGGGCATCCATTCCGGCGACTCCATTTCCGTCTACCCGCCGCAGCACCTCGCCCCGCGCATCCAGCGCATGGTGACGGACTACACCATCAACATCGCGCGCAGCCTGCATGTGCACGGTCTGGTGAACATCCAGTTCATCGAGTATGCGGGCGACCTGTACATCATCGAGGTCAACCCGCGCTCCTCGCGCACCGTGCCCTACATCTCCAAGGTCACGGGCATTCCGATTGTCGAGCTGGGCGTGCGCGCCTCGCTCGGCGAGAAGGTGCCGCAGATGGGCTTTGGCACGGGCCTGTACCCGCCCGCGCCGACCGTCGCCGTCAAGATGCCGGTGTTCTCCTTTGAGAAGCTGCCGGAGGTCGAGGTCTCTCTCGGGCCGGAGATGAAGTCCACCGGCGAGGCGCTTGGCCTCGCGGAGACCGCCGAGGAGGCCTATTTGAAGGGCTTCGCCTCCACAAAGATGGCGATTCCGCACCCCGACGAGGGTGCTGTGCTCTTCTCCATTGCCGACCACGACAAGCGCGAGGCGCTGGAGCTGGCTGAGACGTTCGCCGCGCTGGGCTTTGAAATCTACGCGACGACCGGCACGGCGCACATGCTCAACCACAACTACGTCGGCGCGCAGAGCGTGCCGCGCCCGGGCGAGGATACCGACGCGCTGGCGAAGCTGTTCGATTCCGGCAAAATCCGCCTTATCATCACCACGCCGACGCATGGCCGCGACCCGCAGCGCGCGGGCTTCCGCCTGCGCCGCATGGCGGTGGAGTACGGCATTGCCTGCGTGACGAGCATCGACACCGCCAAGCTGCTGATGAAGTGCGTCAAGCTCGGCAAGAAGGAGGAGGACGTGCCGCCGCTCGGGCTGCATGACCTCATCCTGTAAGCGGGCATAGACGCAAAGTGATAATGGGGTCAAGGGGCGAAGTCCCTTGCGGGGTTCAGGGGCTGCGCCCCTGAGCAGGTTTGGGCGGCAGCCCAACGGTTCTCGTTGCGAAGCAATTCTGCAAAAGCAGTCAGGGAGCGAAGCGATACCTGACGATGAGTCAGAGTTGGCTTGGGTCAATTTGAGACAGGAATAAGGCGAATACAGCGCGAAGCGAAGAAGCAGGGGACAGCCCCAACCTCTTCGCTTCGCGTTTTTCTATTTTTTGCTTTTTTCCATCGATGCGGGAAGAAAAGACGACGCTTGTTCGTTATCTCTGCGGGCAACAAAAACCCGGCCCTACAATGGGCCGGGCAAGCGTGCAGGTCAATTATCGCCGTAGTGACCGCCGCACTGGATCAGCTCGATGGCATTGTCACGGATGCGGTAGACGATGCGGTTTGTGTCATCGATTCTGCGCGACCACCAGCCGGCCAGCTCGCTCTTAAGCGGCTTCGGCTTGCCGATGCCCGTGTAGCCGTTGCGGTTCATACCATTGAGTACACTTTATATCCGATGTAAAGCCTATGCATCATTTTCGAGGTTTTCTATATAGCTCTCTTGCTCAATCCATTCGAATTCCACATAATCCGTAAAAAGTCGGAGCATGATAGAGTTCTTTGAGAATAAATGAATAATCATGGTATTCCATGCAACAAAATGCTCCAGATACTCAACCGGCCTTTTCCTATGAGCTGTGAGTTCAAACAGTCTCTTGGGTTTCTTGCTCATATACCCCGATTGATGCTTGAAGGATGTATATTGATACAGCTCCATATCCTCCCGAAAACCATCGGTCTTGTGAAATCGAATCGTCAGCCCTTTGGCTGAAGGATGGATAGCCTGAATCGAATCGTGATATGAGATATCCTCTTCAAACAGAAAGATCAGGTATTCGTCATCCTCGAGGATGTTTGTGACTACACAGTCGTGCGGAACGGGTATGGTCGGAAGCGTAATCTGGTTCAGGTTGTAACGCTCTACCATTCTTGCAATCTCCTTCGGATAAAAACTGACATGCTGCGGGCGTCGTCGTGACAGGTTTTCTTCATTCGTTTACCCGCGGTTAGCTCGCGCTCCGCGCAGCGGCGGCCTTCGTCCATATTA
>JALFHA010000247.1 GCA_022776785.1 Clostridiales bacterium
CCGCGTCGCCCTCGCCGTACTGGGTCTCCAGCAGGGTGAAGCCGGTGCCCTCGAACGCGGAGCGGAAGCCTTCCTCACGCATGACGCAGGAGTCGGTCGCGGCGTTGACGTTGATGATGCCGATGGAGCCGGAGGTGATGCCCATCTCGGTCAGCTTGGCGAGCATGGTCTCGCCGGCGGTCTTGCCCGCAGCCTTGTTGTCGGTGGAGAAGGTGGCCTCAGCCTCGACGTTCGCCGGGGAGTCCACGTAGACGATCTTCACGCCCTGAGAAGCGGCTTCCTTGAGCGCGGAGGAGATGGCGTCCGGGCCGTTCGCAGCGACGATGATCGCCTGATAGCCGCCGGCCACCGCATTGTTGACCTGCTCGATCTGCTGCGCGTCGTCCTTCGTGTTCGGAGCCATAAAGGTCACGGTTACGCCGAGCTCGGCGGCCGCCTTCTGAGCGCCCTCGTTGAGGGTGACCCAGTGCTGGTCGATGGAGTCCATGGTAATCAGGGCGATCTGCTCGCCGGCGGCCATCGCGGTCGCGGCCAGCGTGAGCACCAGCGCGATGCTCAGGACGAGAGTCAACAGTTTCTTCATGACAGGTTCCTCCTTATGATGGAAGTTTTTATTCTATGACCGCACTGCCTTGCCGCCAATGCGGTGCATATTCGGGAAAAGGGTGCTTTGCATTGATGCGGATATTGCGTGAAGCGATGAAGGGAGTTTGAGGGATGAAATCCCTCAAGCAGGTTTGGGCGGCAGCCCAACGTAGCCTGTTACTTCTCCTTCTTGGCCGGGGCCTTGCGCGTGCCGATGCCGCGGCGGAAGATGATGTCCAGCAGCACGGCCGCCACGACGATGATGCCGATGACGATGCGCTGGATGCCCACCGGCGCGCCGATCATGCTCAGGCCGTTCTCAAGCGTCTGCCAGACCGCGGCGCCCGCGAAGGTGCCCAGCAGCAGGCCCGTGCCGCCCAGCGGAGAGACGCCGCCGATGACGCCCGCCGCCACGCCGTACATCTCGTAGACGTTGCCGGCCTCCATGTTGCCCATGCCGGCCTGCGCGCAGAGGATGAGGCCCACGACGAACGCGCAGAATGCGCTGACCAGATACGCCTTGGTGACGGTGGAAACCACGCTCACGCCGGAGAGCTTCGCAGCGTCGGAGTTGGAGCCGATGGCGTAGATGTGGCGGCCCGTGCGGGTCTTGGAGAGCAGGAAGAAGAAGACGATGAAGATGATGAGCGCAATCCAGAACGTGTTGTACACGCCGAAGGTGCTGCCGTAGTAGAAGAAGTTCTGGAAGGAATCGGCCGCTTCCTTGCCGATGCCCGAGGAGATAGCGTTGGTGTTGCGGTTGTTGTTCACCATGTAGGCCACGCCGCGGGCGACGAACATCGTGCCCATCGTGGCGATGAACGGCGGAAGCTGGAACTTGCCCACGAGGATGCCGTTAATCAGGCCCACCAGCAGGCAGCACGCCAGCGCGACGAGTATGGCGACCGGCACGGGAATGCCCGCGCACATCAGCGTGGCAGAGGTCATGGCGCTCATGGCGACGACCGAGCCGATGGACAGGTCGATGTTGCCGGTGATGAGCAGATAGCTCTGGCCTACGCCGATGAGCAGATACTTGCTCATGGAGCGCAGCAGGTTGAGGATGTTGCGCCCGGAGAACACCTGCGGCTTGATGAGGCCGAAGGCGACGTAGATGATAATCAGGCCGACGAAGGCCGTCAGCGCCGCGCCCATGCCGCGCACGGCCATGAGCTGGCGGAACTTGCTGCTTTTCTTGTTCATTTGCTGCTCCCCCTTAGTCGTTGGCGAACTTGTTTTCAAAGCGGGTGGCGAGGGTCAGGATCTCATTTTGCGTGGTGCCCTCCGCCATGACCTCGCCGGTGATGCGCCCGTCGCACATGACGATGATGCGGTCGGCAATGCCCATAACCTCCGGCATTTCGGAGGAGACGAACATGACGGCGATGCCCTGCTGCTTGAGCTGGTTCATCAGGTGGTAGATCTCTACCTTGGCCGCCACGTCGATGCCGCGCGTGGGCTCGTCGAAGATGACCACGCGGGAATCGCGCGCGAGCCACTTGCCCACGACGACCTTCTGCTGGTTGCCGCCGGAGAGGTTGCCCGCGTCCACATCGACATTGGGCGTCTTGATCTTGAGGTTTTTCACCGCGCGGTCGCACATCTCGTCCTCCTTCGCGCGGCTAACGACGCCCAGCTGATTGCACAGCAGGTCGAGATTGGGCAGCGCGATATTGTGGCGGATGGAGAGCTTGGTGCACATGCCGTCCTTCTTGCGGTCCTCTGGGGCGAGCACGATGCCCGCCTGAATCGCGTCCTTCGGGCAGGTGATGGCGACGGGATGGCCGTCGAGGATGATCTCGCCGCTGTCCTTCGGGTCCACGCCGAAGATGGCGCGGGTGGTCTCCGTGCGCCCTGCGCCCATCAGGCCCGCAAAGCCCACGATTTCGCCCTCATAGAGGTCAAAGCTCACGTCGCGCACCATGCGACCGGCGTTCAGGCGCCGAACCTCCAGCACCTTTTTGCCCTTCTCGCACTGCACGCGGGGGAACTTCTCCTTGATTTCGCGGCCCACCATGCCGGTGATGATCTCGTCGAGCGTGACATCCGCGAAGTTGTGCGTGGAGATGTAGTGGCCGTCGCGCATGATGGTCACGCGGTCCACGATGTGCGAGAGCTCCTCGAGCCGGTGGGAGATGTAGACGATGCCGCAGCCGTCTGCGCGAAGCTGGCGGATGATGCGGAACAGGTCGTCGATTTCGCGGGAGGTCAGCGCGGAGGTCGGCTCGTCCATGATGAGCACGCGCGCGTTGGTGGAGAGCGCCTTGGCGATTTCCACCATCTGCTGCTTGGAGACGGGCAAATCGCCCACCACCTGCCGCGGATTGATGTCGATTTTCAGGTCGCCGAGCACGCGGGCGGCCTCCGCCTCCATCGCCGCGTTGTCGAGCATGAAGCCCTTGTACTTCTCGCGCCCGAGGAACATGTTCTCCGCCACCGTCAGGTGCCGGCACATGTTCAGCTCCTGATGGATGATGGCTACGCCGACCTGCTGCGCCTGCTTGGGCGTGAGATCGCCGTATTCCTTGCCGAAGATCTCCATCGTGCCCGAATCGCGCGTATACACGCCGCTGAGGATCTTCATCAGCGTCGATTTGCCTGCGCCGTTCTCGCCCAGAAGCGCCATCACCTCGCCCGAGCGCAGCTCAAACTGCACGTCGTCGAGCGCCTTTACGCCGGGGAAGCTCTTGCATATCCCGCGCATAGAGACGATGATTTCGTTCATCTGCTTTGTTCACCTGTCTTTCCGTTGCTGTCCGTTACGCTGTCTCGTATGGGCTCATTATACGGCTGTGACAATTTGCTCACAAGGGGGCGTTTTTGTGATTTCGGGGTGTTTTTTTATCGTATTTTCACAAGAAAAACAGCTTTTGTGCGGCAATGTGATGATTTGTGCGTATGGTTGGGGGAAATGCGATGCAAGCGGCGGGACGGTTTTTGTGCGGACGCGACAGATTGCGCAAAAAAAGCCGCTTCCCGAAGGAAGCGGCCCGCAGCGCTATGAGGATTGCCTGCCTACAGATTACTTGCCGACAGATTACTTGCCGACCTTGGAGAGCGCATCCTCCACAGCGGCCATGATGCCCTTGCTGCTGTAGGTTGCGCCAGCGGCGACATCCACCTGCGTGGACTGCGCGTCGATGATGGCCTGCGGAATCGTGTTGAACGCCGCATCGCAGATGCCGGGAGTATCGCCATGGGAGAGGACGTCGATCTTCGCGATCTTGTCGCCGTCCATCGTGACCTTGACCTTGATCGGGCCGCCGAAGCCTTCCGCCTCACCGATGTACTCGTTGGCGGCCAGCTCGGCCTCGGGCGCTGCGGCGGCCGGAGCCTCCATGAAGCCGTAGTGGATGTTGAGCAGCTCGGCCGTCTTGCGGGCCACATCGCCGCTGACACCGCCGCAGCGGCGCTTGCGGATGGGATCGGCACGCTCGACGTCGGCCTCGGTCATGAACTCGGAGACGGAATCCACGCAGTTGACCGTGCTGGAAATCGTCTGCACGGGCGCATCGCCCTCGGGCTGATAGATGGGC
>JALFHA010000274.1 GCA_022776785.1 Clostridiales bacterium
GGATGACCCGGCTGACGGGCTCGCGCAGCAGCATGTCGGCGCGGGCCTGGGCGGTCATGGATTTCATCGAATGTGCCTCTTTCTTCTGAAAAGGTGGAGGATAGACCCGGTTCACAGCAGATAACCGATAGCTGACATCGCCGCGCTCAGCGCCAGCGCGGCCAGCACATCGCTCACATCATGCTGGCCGGAGAGCACGCGCAGCGATGCGATGAGCGCGCTGAGCGCGAGCATCGCCGCGGCGACGGGCCAGCCCGGAAAGACATACATCACCGCAAAGGCGATGGCCGCGGCGCTGGCCGTGTGCCGGGAGGGCATACTCTTGCCCTTGCCGGGGCGGTAGCTGCCCACGGGCTCCGCGCTGTAGCGGTCGTACGGGCGCTGCTTGCCGATGAGCGGGCGCAGCACCGTCACCGTGCCGAAGCACACGGCGGGCACGAGCAGCGCGCGCAGAAACCGCGCGTCGCCCGCGAGCGCCAGATGGCCGAGCGCAAGCAGATACACCAGCGCGCACAGGTAGGTCGGCGCGCGCAGAAACGCCGCGCCGCCGGGCAGATGGGCGCACACGCGCCGCGTGTTTTCCGTCATGCGGATATAGGTTTCCCGGGTCATGAGTCCTCCGTCCCGGCGGCCTTGACCGAAAGCGCCGCCGCTGATATAATGATGCTCTGAAATACAAACCGGCATGATGCCGGCCCCATCACCGACGAAATGCTGCAAATCTTCCAGCTCTGTGCCCAAGGCCGATGCCTTGCCAAAAGATTTCCATAACAAAGAAAAGGATAAAGGGTGATACTCGCTTATGGATCGCACGCAGACGATGCGCGCCGCCATCTTTGACATGGACGGCACGCTGATTGACTCCATGTCCTCGTGGCGCAGGCTCAACGCGGACTACATCCGCAGCCAGAATATCCCGCTCACCGCCGAGCAGGAGGCGGAGCTGTTCTCCCTCTCGGGGATGCAGGTCATTCCCTATTACATGAAGCGCTTCGGCGTGGACATCGACTTTGAAACGCTCTGCGCCATGGCCTGCCAGCGCATGGAGGCCGTCTACGCGGCGGGCCTGCCGCTCAAGCCCGGCGCGGGGGCATACCTCGACCGCCTGCGCGCGCGCGGCGTGAAGCTGGTGCTCGCCACGGCGACGCCGCCCCGGCAGGCGCTCATCGCGCTCAACCGCATGAATCTGGTGAGCAGGCTTGACTACATCTACAGCACGGAGCTGATCGGCCCCAGCAAGAATCAGCCGGAGTTCTTTGACAAGCTCTGCGCGCTCATCGGCGAGCGCCCCGAGGACTGCGTGATGTTCGAGGATTCACTCTACGCCATGCGCGGGGCGCGTGAGGCGGGGCTTGGCGTCGTCGGCATCACCGATTCGACCAACCTGCGCGACCGCGAGGAAATCCTCAAGGCGTGCGACAGGCTCATCGACTCGTTTGACGAGCTTGCGTAATATGCAAACGACAGCTCTTTTCCCTTTTCGCGGGGAAAAGAGCTGTTTTTGTCGCGCCGGAAGGCCTGCGGCATTACAGAATCTCCCTCAGGGTGATGGCGCAGAGCATCTCGCGCGGGAACGCGGAGAGCGTGCGCATCGCCAGCGAGGAAAAGACGTTCTCCTGCATCAGCAGGTGGTACAGGCAGGAGACGACCAGCCGCCTGTCCGGCTGCGGCTGCGCGAAGAGCACGCCGATGCGCCCGCCCAGCAGCGAGCCGAGCATCGATTCCGCCTTGTCGAGCGGCAGTCTGGCGCGCAGCGCATCGACAAACTCGCTGAAGGTGAACACCTGCGCCGGGTTGACCTGCGCGATTTCGCCGCACAGCTCGCAGGCGCGCAGAAAGTAGTCGATGCCGTCCGCGCCGGGCGCAAGCTCCTCCTCCAGCAGCGAGAACAGCGGTGAAACCGACGAGGCCCGCGCCGTCACCGCATTGGGCAGCAGCAGCCTCGCCTCCGCCTGCGTCAGGCGGACGAGAAAATCCGAGGCGCGCGTGTAGAGCGTGCGCGCATCGTCCGCGTCGAAGGCATAGCGCGTGCCGCGCATTCGCCCGAAGGCCTTCATGGTGTCGTTGTAGCCCAGAATCCGGTTGCGCGCGGAGAGCTCCGGTTCAAACGTCAGCAGCCCGCCCAGCGGCTGGGAGGTGCGGATGTAGGTGACGTTCGGCCGGCGGTCGTACTGCGCGTGGGAGCGGTGCTTGCCGATATCGATGGCGATGATGTGGCGCGCGCCGCCGCGCACGGCCATCTCCACCGGCGTGTTGTCGCAGAAGCCGCCGTCGATGTAGCGCTCCTCGCCAATCGCCGCCATCGGGAACACGGGGAAGCACGAGGCGCTCGCCAGCAGCCAGTCGTGCAGCGAGCCCGGCTCCATCTCCTCCAGCCGCTTTTCGACCATCGCCATCGACGGGAAGCGCGTCGTCACCAGCCCGAGGCGCACGCCGCTGCGGCGCACCGCGTCCTCGTCCACAGAGCGCGCGATGACGCGCACCAGCGGCGTCACGTCCATGCCCTTGCGCTGCGCGTAGCGCGTGACGAACTCCAGCAGCTTCTCCGGATGGTCGAACACGTTTTCCGCGTCGTCCGCCAGCGCGAGGCTCTCCTCGCTGATCACGTCGCTCAGGCGGATGCTGCCCCACAGCTCCTCGGCGGCGGCCATGTTGCCCTGCGCGTACATCGCCGCGTTGAGCGCGCCGACGGATGTGCCGTACACGCTCAGCGCGCGCACGCCCAGCTCCTCGAGCGCGGCAATCGCACCGACCTCGTAGGCACCCTTCGCGCCGCCGCCGCCGAGCACGAGCGCCGTCTCAGAGGGGATGAGGGGACGGATCATGCGCGGGCCTCGATTTCCGCGAAGCGCACCAGCAGCTCCACCGTCTTGTCGATGCCCATCAGCGCGGAGTTGATGCACAGATCGTAGTTTTGAGCCTTGCCCCACTTCCTGTCGGTATAGCGGAAGTAGTGGTTGCCGCGCTCCTTGTCCGAGGTGGTGATGGCCTTGATCGCCGCCGCCTCGTCGAGGTGGTACAGCGCCATGATCCTCTTTACGCGCTCCTCTACCGGCGCATGGATGAACACATTGATGGTGTTCTCCCGCCCGGCGAGCACATAGTCCGCGCAGCGGCCGACGATGACCGCGCTCTCCCTCGCCGCCACATCGCGGATGACCTGCGCCTGCGAGATGAAGATCGACTCGGACAGCGGGAGATACTGCCCGGAGAAGAAGCCGCTCGAATACGCGGCGGAGGCCGCGAGATTCTGCATCAGGCCGCTCCTGACGCGCTGCTCGTTGTTGGCGATGAACTCATCGGAGAGGCCGCTCTTCTGCGCGGCGAGGCTGATGATCTGCTTGTCGTAGAATTTCACACCCAGCTTTTCAGCCACAGCCTGGCCGATCTGGTGGCCGCCGCTGCCGTATTCGCGGCCGATGGTGATAATCAGGGGATTGTTCATGGATGACCCTCCTTGTCTGCGGGCCGGGGAACACTTCCGGCTCATTGCCATTATAGCACAAAATGGCGTGCTCCGGGTTTGTTTTTTTGCCCGGAACGTGCTACAATAGTGCATATTATTTCCAAATATGGAGGGCTATGGCGATGACGATTCGCTTGTACGATC
This sequence comes from Clostridiales bacterium, assembly GCA_022776785.1. Lineage (GTDB taxonomy): Bacteria > Bacillota > Clostridia > Christensenellales > Aristaeellaceae > Ventricola. The sequence continues at coordinate 3,611 of JALFHA010000274.1, forward strand.
AGCAGCCGGAGC
>JALFHA010000414.1 GCA_022776785.1 Clostridiales bacterium
ACATTGGGCTGCCGACCCGGGAAACCCGCATAGTCGCGCCAAAGGCGCTCCTTGCGGTTTCCAGCCTTCGCCTGCCTGATTCCGCCACAGGCGGCGGCAGGTTGCGGCTCCAAACCTGCTTGAGGGATTTCATCCCTCAAATTCCCTTCTTCGCTTCGCGCTTATATTCGAGCTTTTAAGTGCAAGACAGTATCAAATCTCACTGCTTTGCGTCTGCAAAAAGAGGGCTGACCGCGCGTTTGCGGCAGCCCCCATGGATTTCTCCGGGCAAAAGCCTTATCCCTTGACCGCGCCCGCGGTGATGCCGCTGATAATCTGCCTCTGACAGCTCAGGTACAGAATCAGGATCGGGATCATGGCGAGGATGAAGAACGCGAACGCCTCGTTGAGCTCGGTTGTCTTGCCGTTGAAGTACTGAATCTGCGCCAGCGTGAGCGTCTTAGACTCCTTCTCGCGCAGCAGGATAACGGCGGTGGAGTAGTCGTTCCAGATAAAGAGCGTGTTGAGCACGAGCTGGGTGGTATTGATGGGCGTCATCAGCGGGAAAACGACCTTCCAGAAGGTCTGGAAGCGGTTGCAGCCGTCGATGGCCGCGGCCTGCTCCAGCTCGCGCGGCACGGTCTTGACGAAGCCTGTGATTGCGGTCAGGCTGATGGAGATCTGCAGACCCGCGCGCGCGATGATGAAGCCGATGTTGGTGCTGACAAGCCCGGCCTTGTACCAGTTGAGGTAGAGCGGCAGCACGAAGCACTGGAAGGGCACCAGCAGGCCCAGCGTCAGCACCGCGAAGATGATCTTGTAGGCCAGCAGGTGGTCGTAGCGCGCCAGCACCCACGCCGCCATCGACGTAAACGCCATCAGGATGAGCACGCAGGGAATCGTGTTGATGACGCTGTTGGTGAAGCCGATGCGGAAGAGCGGGTTTTCAAAGATGACGCGGCGGAAGTTTTCCAGCGTGGGATTTTTGGTGAACATCAGGCGATTAGCCGTGATCTCCGTCGCGGGCTTGAAGGCGTAGAGAACGGCGATGTAGAACGGGGTCAGCACCAGCACGATGCACAGAATCACGGCGAGCTTGCGGATGCGCTCGTTGCGCACCTTGCGGCGGTGTGTGGCGGAATTGGGGTTGTAAACATGAAGCTCCTGTGACATTACGCCTCAACCTCCAGTCTGCGCAGGACGCGCGTGACAATCTGCGTGAGCACAATCAGGATGACCGTCAGGATGATCGCCGCCGCCTGGCCGAGGCTGGCCTTGTTGTTGGCGAAGATCGACTGATAGATGTACAGCGCTGTCGTCTGCCCCTCCTGCATGTTCTGCGCGACGACGGCCGGCAGGTCGAAGGTCCGCAGGCCCCATGCCAGCAGCAGCGTCACGTTGGTGGTGAAGGCGGGCACGATGTTGGGGATGGTGATATAGATGAACTGCTGCCAGGCGTTTGCGCCCTCCACCGTAGCAGCCTCGTAATAGTCCTTGGGAACGGTCTGCAATGCCGCGATGAAGATGAGCATCGCATAGCCCATGTCGCGCCAGGAGGCCATCAGCGCCATTGCCGGGACGATCTGATTGGGCAGGCCCAGCGGGCTGACGAGCCCGGTCAGCGTGCCGTAGATATCCGTGTAGACGTAGCTCCAGATGATGGCGCCCGCCGTCACGGAGGTGGTGAACGGAAGGAAGAAAATGGTGCGGGAAACATTGTTGAAGGACGATGCCCTCTGAATGAGCAGCGCCAGCCCAAAGCCGAAGAGGATGGACAGCGTCATATACAGAATCGTGAAGCTGAACGTCACCTTCAGAGACATGAGGAAGTACTTGTTGCCAAGCAGGTATTTGTAGTTTGCCAGCCCGTTGAAGGGATGATTGTCGCTGACGATGCTTTTCCAGCTGGTGAAGGAATACGGGATGCCCTGAAAGACCGGAATCAGCACGACGATGGTGAACAGAATCGCAGTGGGCAGCAGGAACACCATGTTGCCCAGATGTGTTTTCGCGCCGAGCCCGGCCCTTGGTTTGCGGTTTGACAAGGTTCTCGTCATGATTTTGCCACTCCATTTCGTGCCGGATGGTCATTTGACCGATAAAGAGCGGCTGGCTGCCCGCCGCGGAGCAGCCAGCCGCGATTGTTCCTAAGAATCAGGCTTTGCGTTTTTCCCTTACAGGGCAGCCTGCGCGATTTCCTCGTCGAACAGCTCCTGCATGTAGCTGATGCAGGTCTCCACGGAGCTCACGCCGGAGGCCTCGGCGCCGGTGCAGCAGTACACGGCGTAGGCGGTCAGGGCCTTGCGGTACGCGCTGGTGAAGGCGGAGGAGAACGGAGCGGTGAAGTCGCCGTAGCAGGCGGTGTTGCCGGAGGCCTTGGTTTCCAGCAGGCTCAGCAGCAGGGC
>JALFHA010000415.1 GCA_022776785.1 Clostridiales bacterium
GCATCGCAGCGATCATGATCGTGCTCAGAATCCTTTTCATGCCAATTCTCCTTTGTCCTCTTTGTAACCTTTTGGCAGATTGCCGCGCGAGAGCAGCCTGCCTTTGTTGAGTTTATTATAAAGGATTTATCTGGCAATGAGAAGGGGCTTGTCTTGAATGCCCGCTTGGGGGTCGCTAAAGGGCCGCGAAACTGTTCACGACAAAAAGGCGACGTGAACCATTTCACGTCGCCGCGATTGTCACTATGACTGCTGCCCCTGTGCGGGGTTCATCAGCACCGTCAGCTTGAAGAGGTGATCCTCCGCCTGCACAGAGGCCACGCCGCCGTACTTCTCCGCGACCTGCTGGATGGAGCGCAGGCCGAAGCCGTGGCCGGTGCCGTCCTTCGTGGTGACGGGCATCCCGTTCACGATCGTCAGCTCCTCGTCAAAGAAGTTTTCCACATGCAGCACGACCATCTCCCCGCGGGTGCTGGCCTTGAGCGAGATCACGCGGCGCGCGGGGTCGGCCACCTTGCTGCAGCCCTCCAGGGCGTTGTCGAGCGCGTTGCCAAAGAGCGAGTAGATTTCCATTTCGCTCATGAAGTCGAACAGCGTGCCGTCTATAATGTAGGAAAACTTCACGCCGCGGGTGGAGCAGAGGATGTTCTTCTCCGTGAGCACGATGTTGATGGTCTCGTTGCCGCACTCCACCACCGTGCCGTACTCGATGATGGAGTCCTCCAGCCGGTCGAGGTAGCGGTCAAAGTTCTCCTTGTCCGCCTTGGAGCGGATGGCGGCGATCTGGTGCTTGAGGTCGTGGCACTTGACCTGCAGCGAGGTGATGCCGTCGCGGCTCATCTGGTAGTACTGCATCTTGTTGTTGATGAAGGACTGCATGTCCGCGTTATCCTGCCGGTAGCGGGTCATCTGGGCGATGGCCAGCAGCATCATGTAGTTGGTGGCGGTGTACATCAGCGCACAGAAGTAGTACAGGAACAGCGCCTGATTATCCGCCGTGAAGACGTGGCCGCAGAACTCGAGGATCATCTGGCAGCCGATGAAGCCGACGGCGACAAAGACCATCGGCCTGCAGGGCATTTCGGGCAGCGGCGGCTTGAGGAAATTGCGCATCAGAAGGTACGTCAGCGCGCACACCGTGCCGTAGACCGCATAGGAGACAATCGCGCCCATCGGGCTGTAGTGCGACCAGACTTCGGGAATATCGGTGATGAGCACGCCGGAGCCGAGCACCTTGAAGCCGTTCCACGCCAGCTTGTAGATGGTCAGCGCCATGAGGTCGGAGTAGACGAGGCTGCCGGTATCCGCATGATAGCAGAAGAGATAGCAGGTCAGGTACATCAGGCTCATGACGCAGATGTAGTGGCTGTAGCCCATGCCCTGCGCAAAGACAGAGGGCAGCTTCTCATCGATGATAAAGCGCATCGCCCAGCTTGCCGCGCACATCGCGGCCAGCGAACCGAGCGCGCGCAGGAAAAAGCCGCGCCTGCGCTGGCCATTGCCCAGCAGCAGGAGCAGCAGAAACAGGATGAGGGCCGTGGAGACGCGGTGATCGACCTTCTGTATCCACAGGCTGTCGTTAAACATGGTCACAGATTCTCCCCCAGAAAGTTGGAAAAGTGCTGCATGATCTCCTTGCGATGGGACTTGGAGACGGAGATCTTCGTGCCGTCGATGGTCAGGTATTCGCTGCTCGCACTGGAGACGTAGCGCAGATTGACCACGAACGACCGGTTGCACATAATGAACTGCTTGGGGTCGAGCTTCTTGATGACGTCCGAGAGCCGCCCGCGCACGTCATAGACGCCCTTGGTCGTGTGATAGACGAGGTTGTGGTCGAAGACCTCCACATACATGATGTTGTTGGAGGACAGGCTGACGATGCCGTCCGCCGTCTTGAGGGCAAACATGGTGCTCGACGTGTTTTCAAGCCGCGTGATGGCCTTGTCCAGCACATAGTTGATGGAGAACTGGTCCGCGGGCTTGACGATGAAGTCCAGCGCGTCCACCTCATAGCCCTTGATGGCGAGCTGGGCCATGTGCGTCACGAAGATCAGCACGGAATTGGTGTTGATCTTGCGCATGATGCGCGCGACCTCCAGCCCGTCGAGCTTGTCCATGCGGATGTCCATGAACACGATGTCAAAGTTCTCCGTGCTGCGGATGAAGTCCAGCGGCGCGTTGAACACGCGGAACATGTAGGATTTTTCCTTCTGCCGAAAATACTCTGCGACGAGTGCGCTCAGCGCGGCGGAGTCATTCGGATCGTCGTCCACAATAGCCAGCAGCAGCATGACGCATTCACTCCTCTTTGAGTCGGAATTTTGAGCCGAAATCAGGTTATTTGCACACATCATAACACATTTTCACGATTTCGACAATATTTTTCCGTCAAGCTGGTGCTTTTGTCGCATTTCCTCCACAATTCATGAGAGAAAGGCGTCAGCCCAGCACTGCCCATCCCCTCTCCCCGCGCAGCACCTCCGCGTCGCCGTAGAGCGCGCGCATCGCGCCCTCGATCTCCCGCGCCGCCGCCGTGCGCATGTCGAGCGCCCACGCGATGCGCCCGCCGCTCAGCGCCAGCACGCGGTCGCACAGCGTCAGCGCCAGCGAGGCGTCGTGCAGCGCGCAGAGCACCGCGCAGCCGTCCCCGCGCGCCATGCTCCGGGCCGCCTCGAGCGCGCCGCGCCGCCGGGGCAGGTCGAGCGCTCCGTCCGGCTCGTCGAGCAGACAGACCTGCGCGCGCTGCATCAGTGCCCGCGCGAGAATGACCGTGCGCCGCTGCCCCTCGGACAGCTCGCCGAGCGGCACATCCGCCCATTGCGCCGCGCCCAGCCGCTCAAGGCAGGAAAGCGCCCGCGTCCGCCGTGCCGCGCCATAGCCCATGAGCAGCGGCGTCTCCGCGTTCGCGCCCATGAGCACGGCCTCCAGCGCGGTCAGGCCGTCGTCCGCGCGGCTGCGCTGCGGAATGTAGGAGAGCAGACGCGCCCGCCGCCGGGCATCCAGCGCCAGCAGGTCGGCCTCCCCCAGCAGCGCGCGCCCCGATGCGGGCACAGCCCCCAGCACCGCGCGCAGCAGCGTCGTCTTGCCGCTGCCGTTGAGGCCCAGCAGGGCCGTCACCTCGCCAGCCCGCGCGGTCAGGCTCACGCCGCGCAGCACCTCGCGCCCGCCGTAGCCCGCGCGCAGCTCCTCGAGAATGAGATCAGCCGCCATCGCGGGCACCTCCCCTGCGCATGAGCGAAACGATCATCGGCACGCCCAGCAGCGTCGTAAAGACCGAGGTCGGCAGCTCCGCGCCCGGCGCAAGCCGCGCGAGCACATCCGCCGCGAGCATCAGCGCGCCGCCCAGCAGCGCGGAGAGCGGCGCAAGCCCGCGCAGCCGCCCGCCCAGCAGCAGCCGCGCGCCATGCGGCGCGATCAGCGCGGAAAACGCGATCACGCCCGCCTGCGCGCTGACCGCACAGGCCATCAGCGTTGCCGCCGCAAGCACGCAGGCGCGCACAGGCCCCACGCGCACGCCCAGCGCAGCAGCCTCCTCGTCGCCCAGCGTCAGCAGCGGGAGCTGCCTGCGAAGCAGCAGCAGCGCCAGCGCGCCCAGCCCCACGCCCGCCGCGAGCGGCGGCAGGGATGCAGCCGTGATGCCCGCAAAGCTGCCCATCGTAAAGAACTCGATGGCGGCCAGCTCACCCTCCGCGTCCGCCAGCGTCTTGAGCAGCATTACGCCCGTCTTCACCAGCGCGCTCACCAGCACGCCGGAGAGCACGATGCCCGCTGTGCCGCGAGCCCGCCCGCCCGCGCGGGTGAGCAGCAGCGCCGCGCCCAGCGCCGCCATGCCGGCGAGGAAGGCGCACAGGCCCTCGCCCCGCCCGCCGAGAAACACGATGGACAGCGCCGCGCCCAGCGTCGCCCCTCCGGAGACGCCCATCACGTCCGGCGCGGCCAGCGGGTTGGCGAAAACGAGCTGATACACCGCGCCCGAAAGCCCCATCGCCGCCCCGGCGAGCAGGCAGGCCATGCTGCGGGGCAGGCGCAGTCGCCAGAAAACCTGCGCAGCCATGCCCTCTCCCCCGCGCAGCGCGGCGAGGATTTCATGCGGGGCGAGGGGATAGCGCCCCACGAGCAGGGAAATGCCAAAGGCCGCCAACAGACAGGCTGCGGCGGCACAAAGGGAAAGAAATAAGCGCTTGGTGTGGTTCATGCTTACAGCGCGCCCTCGTCCGGCGTGAATCCGTAATACGTCTCATACAGCGCCTTGGCCGCGTCGCGGTAGAGCGTCTCGCCGTAGGCGTCGGAATGCAGCGTCGAGGCCAGCCACAGCGTACCCAGCACGCCGGAGGGCACGGGGCTGTCCCACGCCTCAAAGGCCGTGGGCATCGCGTAGACCGCGCCGCGCCTGACGGCCTCCAGCTCAGCGAGCTGTGCATCGCCCAGCACGTCCTCAGCGGTATACGCCGCCTCGGCCGGGATGACGAGCGCCTGCGGGTTCATCGCCAGCAGCTCCTCATAAGAAACCGTGACCCAGCTTCCGCCACTCAGCGCCGCGGCGGCATTGACCGCGCCCGCATTCTCCAGCAGCGCGCTCTGATACATGTCGCCCGGCGCGCAGGTGAGGCGGTCGCTCACGCCCAGCACCAGCGCCGTCACAGGCTGAGCACCGGCCAGCTTTTCCGCGCACAGCGCCAGCTGCGCGCTGATGAAGCCGCAGAGCTCCTGCGCGCGCGCCTGCGTGCCGGTAGCCTCGCCCAGCAGCAGCATCATCTCAGTGAGCAGCGCATCGTCCTCGGGATTGACGAGCAGCACGCTCACGCCGAAGCCGGAAAGCGTCTCGGCGGCGTCCTTGAGCCGCTTGGGCAGGATGACGAGATCCGGCTCCGCGGCCAGGCAGGCCTCCAGATCGAACGCCTTCGCCGTGCCGACGTTCGGCAAAGCGATCAGCTCCGGCGCGGCGAGGGCATAGATATTGCGCGTATCGGCCTTGGCCTCCACGGCGGCCATGCGCTCCTCCAGCCCCAGCGCGATGCACGCAGAGGTGGAGATATAGTAGCCGGAGACGATGCGCTCCGGTTCGGCTTCAATCGTCACCTCCCGCCCGGTCTGGTCGGTGAGGGTCACGGGGAATTCCGCCAGCGCGCAGGAAAAGGCGCACAGCAGCGCGAGGGTCAGGGCGAGGATGCTTGCCAGATGTTTCATGGTGTTTCTCCTTTGCAGATTGCATATTTCCACGACGGAGGCGGGTGTTTCACCGCGCGCCGCCGTCAGAAGCTGTCCCGGGGGTTGAAGTCGGCGTTAGTCAGCGGATCCTCCGCGCGCTTTGCGCGGGCAAACGAGGCGATATGCTCCATCATCTGCCGCACGGCGGGCGCGAGCATCTGCGGGTTCTGCACAGCTACGCCGAACTCGCGGTATTCCAGCGGCTCGATGGGGTAGGCGTCCACGTTGGCGTGCGCACGCTCGAGGATGAGGCTGGGCACGATGCAGATGCCAAAGCCGCTCTCCACCATCGCCAGCGTGGAGAGATCGTCCAGCACGCGGCAGCTTGCGCGCACGGAGAAGCGGTGCTTGGCCAGAAAGGCCTGGATGTCCGCATCCGTCGCGTCGCCCTGAATGACGAACGTCTCGTGCTCCATCTCCTCTGGCGTGATGAAGCCGGGGCTGCGCGTGCGGAAGCCCTTGGGCACCACGCACATCAGTCTGTCGCGATAGAGCGGGCGCACGGTCAGCTCCCGCGTGGACTTAGTGGACAGAAAGCCCAGATCGACCGCACCTGTCTTGATCCACTCGATCACGTCGTCGTAGGTGCCCTGATTGATCTCGATCTCCACGCCGGGAAACTTCTTCTTATAGCTGATGACGATCTGCGGCAGCCACGTCATGCACACGCTGTTGAACGTGCCGATGCGCACCGTGCCGCGCTGCACGCCCTTGAGCTCATCGATGGTCTGCCCAAGCGCTTCATCGTCGCTGAGCACCTGCCGGATGACGGGATAGAGCGCTTCCCCGCTGCGGGTGAGCGACACGCCGCCCTTGCCGCGCACGAACAGCGCAAAGCCGCACGCCTCCTCCATCGAGCTGACGGCATGGCTGATGGCGCTGGGCGTGAGGTGGAGCACCTGCGCGGCGCGCGCAAAGCTTCCCTGCTGCGTGACGGTGAAGAAGATGCGGTATTCCAGCAGCGTCATCGTGCGCCCCTCCTGCTGCGCTCCCTGCGCGCCGGGGCGCTGCCGGGAACTGTTTGTTATGTCAATCACTGTACACCACCCCGGCGGTTTCGTCAATGGGTTTTGGGGAGGGATTTTATTATGACTTGCGTTTACTTGCATGCTATGGTAAGATGGGAGATGTGGGCAGGCAGGTGCTGCCGGTGGGCTTCCTTTCGCAGCCGCGTACAAATGCGAAAGGGGGCGTTTTTGTATGACGGATTATGAGATCATCATGATCGTCCTGACGTTCCTTGCGATACTCGTCGCAGTAGACGCCAAGAACCGTAAGTAATACAAAAACCGCCTGACAGCTAGCCTCTGTCCGGCGGTTTTGTCGCAAGCCTTCATGCGGTTGCGGTAGAGCCCTGCACACGGCTCCCTACCTGCCTACATTGTACGCTATCCCGCCGTCTCTGTCAAGCCAGAGATGGCGGGTCTTTGCGTTCTTCTGTCTGTCGTTTGTTGATTTCGGTGCATCAAAGCCGTAAGTAAAGCAAAGGCCGCCGTATTTGTCAAGCGGCGCAGCCCATAGGAAGCAGCTCCGCGCGGATTTCCGCCGCGCGGGCGTTTTTTCCTTTTGCAGCTTTCCGGATACAAAAGAGCCGCGGGCGATTTCGCGCCGCGCGGCCTTTGAATAGGAGGAGGCGATTTCAGTTCAGAAGAAGCGATTACTTCTTCTTGGCGGACTTCTTTCCGCCGATGCCAGCGATGTCCAGCAGGAGCACGATCAGCGCGATGGCGGTCAGGCCAACCAGCGTCCACTGGGCGATGTTCAGCGCCATCTGCCACCACGGCGTCACGGAGACGATCATGGTGTTCGGGCTCACGCCGTCCATGCCGCGGGAGTGCAGCACGGTGTAGAGCACGCGCTTGGAGGAGGTGCGCAGCGCCTGCGCGACCGCCGCATTGGGCGTGCTGCCGTTCGGGCCATAGGCCGAGAACTGGGAGATGTCGTCGCCGACGAAGTTATCCGGGATGTCGTTGCCCGCGACGACCTCGTTCGCCTTCACCATGTAGGTGTCGTCGTACATGTCGGTCACGGCAAAGCCGTCCATGCCCGCCTCACCGCGCAGCCAGTCGGTCAGCAGCTCGGTATAGGCGCCCGCCCACTTCGCGCCGAGGCGGTTGAAGGCGGTCATCACGCACTTGGCGTCCGCATCGACGATGGGCAGCTCGAAGGCGCGCAGGTAGATTTCGCGCAGCGCCTGCTCGTTGCACCAGGTGCCGATGCCGGCGCGGTTGTTCTCCTGATCGTTGAGCACGAAGTGCTTGTTGTAGACGTACACGCCCTTGCTCTGGATGCCGATGGTCTCATGCGTGTTGATGAGGCCGGTCAGGATGCCATCCTCGGAGTAGTACTCGAACACGCGGCCCGCGTACGGAGAGCGGTGGATGTTCACGCCGGAGCCGTACAGGCCGGCGTAGCCCGCCCACATGGCGTCCTCGCCGATGAGCTCGCCGACCTCGCGAACCAGCTTGTCGTTGAAGGTCGCGGCGATGATGCCGTTGCACGGATAGCAGGTGCCCTTCATGTCCTTGTTGGGGTCGTTGGTCTGCACTGCGTAGCCGTTCTCGCCCACGGAGTACTTCTGGGTCACGCCGGAGGGGCCGTTGTGATCGACGGTCAGCGGCTTGCCGATCTCGTCGATGTTGATGGTCATGCGCAGGCCGTTGGCGCAGAGCTTGGCCATCTGCTCATAGGTGAGCTGATCCATGAAGGTATCCCACTTCGGGTCGTCGAAGTCGACGTCCATCATGTGCACGAGCTGGATATTCGCGCTCTGGCCCATCGTCGGGAATTCGATGCCCTCGCCGCTGGGCAGGTCGGAATCGTCGAGCAGCGCGTCAGCCGCGATACCGTCGGTCATCGCCAGCTTGACCGGGCCGCTCGTCACGGTGCCCGCCCAGTCGCTGCGGGAGTAGTAGGTCACGGTGTTGCTGCCGCTGCCCGCGTAGCGGTTCACGTCCGCGTCGGCAAAGAGGCTCCTGACCTGCTCGCCCGTGCCGTAGGAGGTGGCGTACGTCTCGGCGTCAAAGTCGTAGTCCACGGAGAAGACCTTCTGCAGGTCGCCCTCGGCGGTCATGCCGTCGGCGACGGTCTTGGCCTTGGCGGCGAGGATGTTGTTGGCCGCGGCATGGGAATCATCCGCGACGGTCAGGTAGTAGGTGCCCGCGTCGAGGATGTACGCGCCGGTGCCCAGTGCGTCATAGGAGGTGAGGAAGTACTCCGGCACGCTGACCGTCACGACCTCGCTCTCGCCCGGGGCCAGCAGCGCAGTCTTGCCGTAGCCCGCCAGTTCGACGGCGGCCTTCTCGATCTGGTTCTCGCGGTCATAGTCGGTGTAGGGCTTCTGCGCGTAGACCTGCACGGTCTTCTTGCCCGCGACGGAGCCGGTGTTGGTCACCTTCACGGTCACGGTGTAGGAGGTATCCTTGCCCTCGCCGGTCTTTTCGATCGCCATGTCGCCGACCTCAAAGCTGGTGTAGCTCAGGCCGTGGCCGAACGGATAGGCCACGACGTCGCCGTAGACGAAGTCGCCCGCGTTGGGCGTGCCCAGCACGACGTCCTCATAGCGCGTCTCGGTGTAGCGGTAGCCCATGTAGATGCCTTCCTGATAGACGACATACTGATTGAACTTGTTCGCGTTCGCGCCGAGGCTGTAGTTCTCAGACCCCTCGTAGGTGTAGGAGCCGAAGTTGTTCATGACCGGGTTGAGCTGGTTGTCCACCCACCAGGTATCCGGTAGCGAGCCGGACGGGTTGACCTTGCCGCTGAGTACGTCGCCCACGGCGTACAGGCCGGTCTGGCCGACGGAACCGACCCACAGGGCCGCGTCCACGCCGTAGGCCTCGTCATTCAGGAAGCCGACGGACATCGGGTTGGCGCTGTTGATGATGACGGTGATGGAGCGGATGGCGCCCTCGTCCTTGAGCTCCTTGAGGCCCTCGAGCACGGAGAGCTCGTCCTCGTTGAGCTTGAGGTAGTCGTCGTCGAGCGCGTCGTCGATGGTGACGGTCACGTCATTGCCCTCGCCGCCGACGCGGCCCACGACATAGACCACGTCCTCGCCGTTGCCGATGGTGTCGCCGTGGTTCTTCTTGACCTTGCTCCACTTGACCTCGGCGATCTCGTGGGCGTTGCGCTTGGCTTCCTTTTCAATGTAGTAGTCGAACAGCGGCTGATCGACCACGTCAAAGCCCGCGTCGCGCATCACGTCGACGTAGTTGGCCGCGCCGGAGGCGTCCACCGCGCCGGATCCCGTGCCGCCATAGACCGGGTCGAGCACAGTCACGCCGACGAGGGATACCTTCGCACCCTCGGCCAGCGGCAGGGCATTGTTGTCGTTCTTGAGCAGAACGATGCCCTCGCCCTCGACCTCGCGCACCTTGGCCTCGCCCGCGGCCTTGAGCTCGGCGACGGAGCTGAACTGGCTGTCATAATAGCGCACGTAGCCCTCGGTCTCGCCCTCCGGCAGCGTGCTGACGACCTTGGAGGTCGCCGTGCCCAGCGCGGCGTTGATCTGTCCGGCGACCTCGCCGGCCACGATATTGCCCGTAAAGACAATGGCGCACAGGCCCGCGGTCACATTCAAGAACACCTTTTTGAGGGTTCTTCTCGTTGAAGGTTTCATTGAGGAATCTCCTTTCCAATGAATGGCCGTAAAGCAGCTTTTGAAAACGGTTCAAACAGCTTCCTTTTAAATAAGCGAGTGCTGCCGCGTCCGTCCATGCGGGGAGGGATACGGCGGGGGATGCGGCGTCGGCTGCCGCGCGGCGGGGCAATTTGTCTCATGCGACTATTTTATTTTGTTATTTTATATCGAAACACGCCAAAAGGGAAGGGATTTGTCGTGCATGTGCATTTCGCTGTCGCAACAGCCAGCTACGATATTTCGCGTCTATAATCGGTCGCAGAAAATGCTCTCATTCCATCCGCGACATATTTCTGCCGCAGAATCGCCATTTTCCCCCGAGCGGCTCAGGGAAGGGGCGCAAAATCCATTTGCATCCCCATGGGAGCTGTGCCATAATAGAGATACCTATAAAAGGACGGCCCGGCCGCCGGAAAGCGCGCGAGGAAATGCGGTTCCTCCCCGCTGGGCGGCGCGGCCTGTCGGGTTTTTGGTTCCTTGGCAGCGGCTGGCGCGGCGAGTCTCTGTGTCCTGATGCGTCCTTCGCATGGGGCTTGTTTTTCATGCGCGGGTCAAATTGAAAGGAGCTACTCACATGAGCGATACTTCCGGCAAGAAGGCGTTCGGCGTGTACGTCACGATTTTTGCGGCGCTCCTGTCGCTGGCGGCAGGCATTTACTTCCAGATGATCCACGGCACCTACGGCGCGACCCAGCGCGTGTGCTATGATCTGCCCGTCGTGCTGTTGCTCGTCGGCGGCGCGGTCGTCTCCGTCCTGCTCATCGCCGTCAAGCGCTACGGGCTCGCCTCCGCGGCCGTCACGGCCTGCTCGGGCTGCGCCATTCTCTTCGCCATCCACAAGTGCTACTGGTACATCAGCGACGTGTTCGTCGCCATCGACGAAAAGGGCTTTGACCCCAAGTTCATCACCTTCACGGCGCTGGCCGTTGCCGCGTTCCTCGTCGGCGAGATCGCCATCTACGCCCGCAAGGTGAAGCCTGCCAAAGCTTGATGCGCAAGGGAGCGCTCTTGCAGCACATGCCGCAGTGGATCGCTCCGCCTGTCACAGGGCGGGGCGTTTTCTTTTTCCGCGCGGCGCGTTCCGTCAGGAAACAGCCGTTCACGCCGCCCTTTTGTCGCGGATGCCGCCTGTGCCCCTGTTTGCGCCCGTGATTCCGGCTTTCAAGACAACGCTCTTTTATTCTTCACCATATTGTGCTAAATTACAGGGTAAGAGATTGTCGGGTTTCGATATTTTTTGGCCGGAGCCTGTGCCCGCGCGCAGATCACGGCTACGCCAAGGAGGAGAATTATGCGCCACACCATCGACCTATGCAGGGACTGGCAGTTCACCGGGCTGGGCGGCGATACTGTCCCCGTCAGCATCCCCCACACCTGGAACAACATCGACGGCCAGGACGGCGGCAACGACTACAAGCGCGGCGAGTGCCGCTACGACAAGGCCTTCCCCATGCCCGCCTTCGACGGCGCGCGCGAGGAGGTCTGGCTCGAGTTCGACGGCGTGAACGCCTCGGCGAGGGTCATCCTCAACGGGCAGGAGGTCTGCCGCCACGACGGCGGCTACTCCACCTTCCGCGCCGAGATCACCGCGCTGCTCAGGGAAAAGAATGAGCTGACCGTCTACGCCGACAACAGCGTCAACGACCGCGTCTACCCCCAGAAGGCGGACTTCACCTTCTACGGCGGCATCTACCGCGCCGTGCGGCTGCTCGTCGTCAGCAAGGCACACTTCGCGCTTGACTACCTCGGCTCCTGCGGCGTGCGTGTGACCCCCACCCCCGAGGGCGAGGGCGCGAGCGTGCGCGTGCAGAGCCGCACGACCGGCGGCGAGGTCGCCGTGACGCTGCTTGACCACAAGGGCCGCACCGTCGGCGAGGGCACGGGCGAGGACGTCACCATCCGCATGGCGAGCGCCCGCCGCTGGCACGGCACGGTTGACCCCTACCTGTACACCTGCCGCGTGGAGCTGCGCGAGGGCGGCGAGGTCGCCGACCGGCTGGAGATTCCCTTCGGCGTGCGCTCCTTCCGCAACGACCCGAAGCAGGGCTTCTTCCTCAACGACAAGCCGTACCCGCTGCACGGCGTCTCCCGCCATCAGGACCGCAAGGGGCTGGGCAACGCCATCACCCGCGAGATGCACGACGAGGACATGGCGCTCATCCGCGAGATGGGCTGCAACACCGTCCGCCTGGCGCACTACCAGCACGACCAGTACTTCTACGACCTGTGCGATAAGTACGGCATGGTCGTCTGGGCGGAGATCCCCTACATCAGCGAGCATCTGCCCAACGGCCGCGAGAACACCATCAGCCAGATGAAGGAGCTCATCGAGCAGAACTACAACCACGCGAGCATCGTCTGCTGGGGCGTGTCCAACGAGATCACCATCTCCACCAAGGACAAGGCCGACATGCTGGATAACCACCATGTCCTCAACGACCTGTGCCACCAGATGGACACGA
>JALFHA010000399.1 GCA_022776785.1 Clostridiales bacterium
TTGTTGTAGCATTCCCGCTCTATGATGCCGTATTTCTGCTTGACCTGAGCGATGTACAGGGTAGAAACCTTGAGACCGCTGTGCTCGAGAACATACGCCTTGATCTGCTCGTAGGTCGCGCTCCCCTGAAGCTGGGCGACATTCAGCCCCTCAAGAGGGAATTCGACCTTCACGGAGCGATGTGGATATGTTCCCTTGGAAAAGCACATTACAGTTTCCACCGCCCCTGTCCAGCAGAACATATCCACACATTGCACGGCCTCCACGCCATATCCGCCCTCACAGAGGATACGTGCGTCGCGGGCGAGCGTGGGCGCGCCGCAGGAGACATAGACGACGCGCTCGGGGCGGGCGGCGAGAATGGCGTCGAGCACAGGGCGCTCACAGCCCTTGCGCGGTGGGTCAACGACGATGACGTCTGGCCGAAGCCCATCTGCGACCAAACGGGGGAGAACCTCCTCCGTCGCGCCGACGATGAACTCTGCGTTTTCAACACCATTTCGCGCGGCATTGGCGCGGGCGTTTTCGATGGCCTGCGGCACGATTTCCACACCGATGACCCGCTTTGCGCGGCGGGCGAGCAGCAGGGAGATCGTACCCGCGCCGCAGTAGGCATCCACAACGGTTTCGCGGCCCGTCAGGCCAGCGAAATCGAGGGCAAGGCCGTATAGGCGCTCCGTCTGCGCGGGATTGACCTGAAAGAAGGAAAGGGGTGAGACGGAGAAGGTAAGGCCGCAGAGCGTGTCCTCCATCGTGCCGCCGCCCCAGAGCGTGTGCAGCTCCTCGCCGAGAATGACGTTGGAGCGGCGGGGATTGACGCTCAGGCAGACGCTCGCAAGGCCCGGCACGGCTTCGTGCAACAGGGAAACCAGCCGCTGAGGCTGAGGAATGGTGCGCGCGGTGACAACGGGCACAGCCATCAGTGCGCCGGAGGTCGTCGTGCGGGTGACAACGTGGCGAACAAGGCCGCGCCCTGTCACCTCGTCGTAGGCGGGGGCACCGGTTTCGCGCATCCACGCCAGCACAGCCTGCACTGCGGCGTGGGAGGCGCTCCCCTGGATGAGGCAGCCGCTCTCCGGCAAGGGAATCAGGTCGTGGCTGCGCGGTGCGAAGAAGCCGCAGACGGGCTCGCCGTTTCGCAGGGCGACGGGATATGCGCCCTTGTTGCGGTAGGCGAAGGGATGCTCCATGCCCAGTACGGGTGGCACCTCGATGGACAGCCCGCCGACGCGCTCAAGCAGCGCCTGTACCTGCTCGCGCTTGAAACGCAGCGAGGTTTCGTAGCTCATGTGCAGGCAGGAGCAGCCGCCGCAGCGCCGCGCGATGGGGCAGGGAGGCTGGCGGCGCTCCGGGCTGGCCTCGAGCAGCCGCTCCACGCGCCCGAAGGCATAGCGCTTCTCAGGCTTGACGATGCGCACGAGCGCACGTTCGCCGGGCAGCAGCTCCGGCACGAAGACGGCCATGCCTTCGTGCCGGCATACGCCCTGAGCGTCCTGACCGAAGCTCTCGCAGGTCATTTCAAATACGTCGTTTTTGCGCAGCATAAAGCCTCCTTGCCCGGGTGGGACGGGATGGATGGGGAAGGGGAGAAAGAAAGGGGATACTCGACGTGCGAATATCCCCCGGAGTGAACGCTGCTTACAGCGAGTTGATCATGTTGTACAGGGAAAGGTTGAACTCGCGCTTCTGCTTGAGCGCCATCGAGATGGGCATGTAGTATACGCGCCCATCCTTGATGCCGATGACCTGGTTGCCGATGCCGTTGCGCAGCAGGTTGACGGCGAGGTTGCCGGCCTCAAAGGCGAACCAGCTGTCATACGCGGACGGGGACTGGCCGCGCTGCGTATAGCCCAGAACGGTCGGGCGGGCCTCGGCCTTGCACTTGCAGCGCAGGACCTTGGCCAGATAGCTGGTGGAGATGGTGCTGTCGTCATGAGCGCGTTCGCCCTGCGCGATGAGGTAGTGCTGCCAGTCGGTGGGCTGCATGGAATCCCACGCGCCCTCGGCGACGATGACCGTCGCGCGCAGGTTGCCCGCGTCGATCAGGCGGCAGAGGCGGTCGGCGACCTCCTGAATCGACCAGGAGACCTCAGGCACGAGCACGATTTCCGCGCCCGTGCTGGCTGCGGCGCGCAGCGCGATGTCGCCGCAGTGGCGGCCCATGACCTCCACCACGCCCGGACGGTCGTGGGAGCGGCTGGTCGCGCGGATGGCGCGGATGTCCTCCACGCAGGAGTTGACGGCGGTGTCGTAGCCGAGGGTGTTCTCGGTGTAGGCGAGGTCGTTGTCGATGGTGCCGGGGATGCCCACGCAGGGAATACCCAGCTCGCACAGCTCCATCGCGCCGTGATACGAGCCGTCGCCGCCGATGACGACGATGCCCTCGATGCCCATCTCGCGGATGTTGTTGGCAGCGTGCATCCGCATTTCCGGCTTGAGGAAGTCAAGACAGCGCGCGGTGCGCAGGTATGTGCCGGGACGGTCCGCAATATCCAGAATCGTGTCGAGATCGAGCTCAACCATGTCGTCGGCGATGTTGTTGCTGCGGCAGAGCGTGCCGTTGTAGCCGCGCTTGATGCCGATGAGGGACATGCCATAGTAGCGGGCGGCCTTGGCCACGGAGGCCACGGCATAGTTCATGCCCGGCGAGTCGCCGCCGGAGGTCAGGACACCAATTCGACGCATATCAAAATCTCCTCCTGAAAATAGATGATAAACAGGATGAACATGGAGCAGAAAACGCTGCGCAGGAAAGCGCCGCATCAAACAGGCGAAACCACAGGGGGCAAAGCCTATTTGGCTGTATTATACTCTTTTCCGGAGATTGAAGTCAAGGTTATGCGCATTTTCTGAGCAGATTTTTCCGGATACATGCCTGACGGCGGTCAATACGCAAGCAGAGGACCCCGCGGCGCTATCACCGTGCGCGGATGTCCTCTGCCTTGAATTCCGCCTGATCTGCTGCCGCCTGCCCCAAACGGCACCTTATACTATTTTGCGGCTAAAATCTAGCTTTACAGAATCAGCCCCGTTTCAATCGTAGGATGCTTCGCATCCTGCTCTGAAACTGCTTTTTCTTTTGAACAATAAGGGAACATTGGGCTGCCGCCCAAACCTGCTTGAGGGATTTCATCCCTCAAACTCCCTTCTTCGCTTCG
>JALFHA010000042.1 GCA_022776785.1 Clostridiales bacterium
GCGCGGCTACCTCGACGCGGCGCAGCGTGTTGCGCGTCATGAAGTCCGCCGAGGCGATATACACCTTTGCGCGTGCGCGCGGCCCGAAGATGTAGATGCGCGAATGCTCGAGGAAGCGCCCGACGATGCTGGTGACGCGGATATTCTCCGTCTGCCCGGGCACGCCCGCGATCAGGCAGCAGATGCCGCGCACGATCAGGTCGATCTTCACGCCCGCGCAGGAGGCCTCCGCCAGCTTGTCGATGATGCGCCTGTCCGTCAGCGTGTTGATCTTCACGCCGATGTAGGCTTCCTCGCCCGCGCGCGCGTGTTCGATTTCCGCGTCGATGAGGTCGATGACCTTGTTCTGCAGGCAGTGCGGCGCGACCATGAGGTGCTGGGTCTGCTCCACCGTCTCATCCTTCGCCAGCGCGTTAAAGACCTCCGCCGCCTCGCGGCCGATGTCCTGATTGGCGGTCATCAGCGAGATGTCGGTATAGATGCGCGCGGTCTTTTCGTTGTAGTTGCCCGTGCCGATCTGCGTGTAATAGACGGTCTGGCCGTCCTCGCGGCTGGTGATGAGGCAGAGCTTGGAGTGCACCTTGTAGCCGTCCAGCCCGTAGATGACGCTGCACCCGGCGGCCTCCAGCCTGCGGGACCACTCGATGTTGTTCTCCTCGTCAAAGCGCGCCTTGAGCTCGACGAGCACGAGCACCTCCTTGCCGTTCTCCGCCGCCTCGATGAGCGCCTCGACGACCTTGCTCTGCTTGGCGACGCGGTAGAGCGTCATCTTGATGGATACGACGTTCTCATCGTTGGCCGCCTGCTGGAGCATCTCCAGAAACGGCTTCATGCTCTCGTAGGGATAGGTCAGCAGCTTGTCGCCCTCGCGCACCTGTGGCAGAATGGGCTTGCCGCTTGTGAACATCGGGGATTTCTGCGGGATGCGCCGCTCGTAGAACAGCTCCGTCTGCTGGCGCAGGATGTCCTGAATCTGGAAGAGGAAGGACAGGTCGAGCGGCGTGTTGTTGCGGAAGACGTACTCGCGCGGCACGTCCATGTAGGTGCACAGGGTATCGACGATTTCCCCGTCCAGCTCGCGGGAGAGCTCCAGCCGCACGGGGGCCAGCCGCCTGCGCTTCTTGATGAGCTCCACCATGAACTCGCGGTAATCCAGATCCTCGTCGTAGAGCGCATCCGCGTCGATATCAGCGTTGCGCGTCACGCGCAGCAGAGACTTCGACTTGACGTAGTAGCCCTCGAAGACCTTCGGGATGAAGTGCAGAATCAGCTCCTCGGCGAGCATGTACGTCTTGTCCTTGGCGGAGACCTCGATCAGCCGCGGGAACACGCTCGTGTTGCAGGGGATGATGCCCAGCTTGCTCTTGCCGCTCTTGCTGCCCTTGCGCGTGAGCACGACGACGGCATAGATCTCCTTGTTGCTCAGAAACGGGAACGGCTGTCTGCGCCCGACGATGCTCGGGGAGATGAGCGGGGCGATCTGCGAGTCGAAATAGCGCTCGAGCTTTTCGCTCTCCTGCCGGCCGATCTTTCTGAAATCGACGAGCCGCACGCCCTGAAGCTCAAGCTGCTCCATCAGGCTGGCATACACCTTGTCCTTGCGGGCGTTGAGCCTGCGCACGGCGGGCAGCACCGCGTGAAGCTGCTCCGCCGGGGTCATGCCGGTTTTATTGTCGCGCAGCTCAGGATCGACGTTGTTCTGATCGATCAGGGAGCCGACGCGCACCATGAAAAACTCGTCGAGATTGCTCTGGTAAATCGAGGCGAAGGAAAGCCGCTCACAGAAGGGGGTCTTCTCGTTCTCCGCCTCCTCCAGCACGCGCTCGTTGAACTTGAGCCACGATAGCTCCCGATTCATAAAGATGTTCTTCGCGTCCATTGTCATCCGCATCCTTTCTTCGCCTGCGGGCGACGTCATGGCTGCCCGCGCTGTATACGGTCTGATTATACTTGATTTCGCGCAAAAAATCCATCGCAAATGGACGAAAAAAGCGCCTTCGCGCTGTAAAAATGATTTTACAGTGCGAAGGCACGCGAAAATGTGGTTCAGGCGGCTTATGCCTTGGCAAGCAGCTTGCCCACCAGGCGGCCGAACGTCACCGTGCGGCCGCAGGCCATGCCGGTGGAGAGGTTCGGATAGGTGTTGGCGAAGTAGCAGCCGCTGTCGTTGCCCACGACGTAGAGGCCCGGAATCGGGTTGCCCTCGGTGTCGATGGCGTTCATGTTGGTGTCAATCTGGATGCCGTCCATTGTGCAGAGCACATAGCCGGTGTTCTTCGCACCGTAGAACGGGCCCTTGTCCACCGGGGTCAGGCGGAAGGCCTCCTTGCCGAAGTCCTCGTCGCTGCCCGCATAGGCCAGCTCATTGTAGCGCTTGACGGTTGCAGCCAGCGCGTCCGCCGGGAGTCCCAGCTTGTCCGCCAGCTCCTCGATGGAGTCCGCCTGCATCACGAAGCCGTTCTCGATGAGGCCCGGCAGCATGCCGCCCTCGATGGCCTGATAAGGGATGTTCGGGTCCGCGCCGTTTTCAAACGGGTACAGGCGGGAGCAGCCGTGCATCTTGAACTGGGTAGCGTAGGTCGTCCAGTTGCTGTCGAAGATGGTGTAGTGGACATGGCCCTTCTGGTACTCGTCGGCGTGCAGGATGCCCTCGTAGGTGCCGGACTCGTTGAAGAAGCGCTTGCCGTCGGCATTGACCTTGAGCCACGGCTGGCTGCCCATCCAGAAGAAGCCGTTGTCTCCGGACTTGGCCGTCTCCACGCCGGTCTCCTGATCGGGGCGCAGCGCGCAGCGGTCAAACATCATCATGGAATGCGTCTCATCCATCTTCGCACCGGCCCACAGGCACGCCTTGATGCCGTCGCCGAACGCGCCCGGCTCGGAGCCGTTGCGGCCGATGATGCGCAGGTTCCACGGCTGGAGCGCCTCCATCATCTCGTAGTTGAGCGAGTAGCCGCCCGTCGCCACGACGGTGCCCTTGCTCGCCGTGTAGCGGACGTACTGTCCGTCGCCATTCTCGGCGATGCAGCCGGTCACGCGGCCGCCGTCGCGGGTGAGCTTCACCATCTTGGTGTTGTAGTGGAACTGAGCGCCCAGCTTCGTCGCATAGTCGTAGAGCACCTTGTTGCCGTCGAGCTTGTTGCCGTTGCCGTCGTCGCTGCCCGTCCAGCGCGGGGAATGGCCGGTCGGGAAGTGATGGTAGCGCGCGTCGTCCACGCTGTCGCCGCTCTCATGCCACAGCTCCACGCCGCGCTCGGCGAGGCGGTCGCCGTACCAGTCGATGACTGCGCCGGACTCCTCGCAGAACAGCTTCACCAGCTCCTGATTGATGTGCCCGGCGGCGTACTGGGTCGCCATGGTGATGTAGTCAAACTTGTCAATCTTCGTGCCCCACTCCTTCTGGTAGCGGGAGTCGATGGCGCCGAGATCGTCGCGGATGCCCACGCCGGTCGGGAAGCGGTCGATGCCGATAACCTTCGCGTCCTCCTCGGCTGCGGAGGCCACGACGAACATGCCGCCGGTGCCGCAGCCGACGACCAGAATCTCCGTTTCGTATTCAGCGACGATCTGGCTTTCGTCGATCTCCGGCTCCTTGCCGAGCCAGTCACCGTCGGAGGCAGCCTCCTTCTGCTCGAGCACCTC